>CAYMKD010000001.1:0-15448 GCA_964390435.1 uncultured Pseudobdellovibrionaceae bacterium
TTTACTTAAGTTTAGCAAGGACCCTGACAAGGTCTTGTTAGGATTGGGTTTAATTATAATTCAGATCAAATACAATGCGCCGCAGCTAATTAGTTTTATTGCTTTAAAATATGTCCATGAGTAAAAATATTGGCCTAGTTTTGGGGAAATAGCTGTGTATAAAATAAGAGCAACATTAACACTTTTTATCAGCTTAATACTTGTCGTTCCGGTTTGGGCTAATGAGCGTGCTGAAAAAGATGACTTTATTGATCTGGTAGGTCGAGTGATCGCTCGCTGCTCTTTTACTGTGCCTGAGACAGAATGTGTTGATACTTTTCATTTACGTCATTTTTTAGAAGAGTCATTAGAGGTTCATCCAAAGTACGAAAAACTGTTTAATATCTCATGGGACCTATCACAAATTTGGGGTGATACTATTTTAGAAGGCGGCGACTTTGATACACTTGGTGATACGCGCTTAGATCTTATTACCGAAGTGAAAGAGGGCCGACGAATTGTTATGTACTATGTAACCTACTCAGAGGCAGCTATAGATAATGCGACTTGCACAAGTGATCAAAGCGAGCCTTGTGTTCGTGGACGTATTATTGAATCTGCATTTATCAGTCGTGATTTAAAAATAAATTATATTGCTCCTAATGATCATGCCCGCTTTGTAGCAAGCCCATCTCTGTGACTATTTGGAAATTAAAATCAGGCTGCGATCGAAGACTGCGCAAAGGGCACCCTTGGGTGTTTTCTAATGAATTACAACATAGTCCAAAGGGAGTTAAGCCCGGAGCTTTAGTTGAAGTTCAGGACGTGCGTGGAAATTTTCTTGCACGAGGCTACGGAAATCCACAATCTTTAATTTCATTTAGAGCACTTAGCTGGAATGAAGAAGATAAAAATCCTCTTGATATTTTTTATCTTTGTTCAGCTTTAGTGGCTTCTTATCAACGTCGTCGACTTTGTGGTTTAAGTAATTCTTTTCGTCTATGTTATAGTGAAGTAGATAATATGCCTGGTCTTATTATCGATTATTATCGACTCTCTGGAGATCAAGGGCAAGTTTTCGCCATACAAGTTCTTACTGCTGGAATGTCTGAAGCATTAGTACGACTTGATGAATTTATTAAATTATTTTTAGAGCAAGTACAGGATGAATTTCTGTACGACTGGGATAAAACAGCTATTGTAAAACGCAATGATGTGCAAATCAGAAGTCTTGAAGGCCTAGAGGTTGAAGCTCCTGCTTACATTCATCAGCCGTTCAAGATGGATCTAACCTCAGTTCTCATAGATATTGACGCAATTACGGTAGGGCAGAAGTTAGAGTTGAAAGTAGATTTATTAAATGGTCAAAAAACAGGATTTTTTTTAGATCAATCAGCTAATATTTCTTGTTTAGGGGCCCATTTAAAAAAAACTTGGTTACATAAAAATAAAAATGAAGTTATTCGAATTGTTGATCTATGTTGTCACCTAGGACAGTGGGCAGCTCAGATTAGCTTTTTGGCTAAAGATCTAGGTTTTAAAGTTGAAGCACTATTGGTAGATGCTTCGGAAGAGGCTTTAAAAATAGCTAAAGAAAATGTAGAGGCTCAAGGTGCGCAAGTAGAGGTTTTAAAAGCGGATATTTTGGAAGACTTTAAGTACGAAGCGGGACGCTCGCAGTTTGTGCTTCATGCTTCAACTGGAAAAGAAATTAAGGATTTTGATATTGTCGTGTGTGATCCACCAGCTTTTATAAAAAATAAAAAACATTTACCAACAGGGCAGCATGCATATTTAAAGCTAAATACTTTTGCATTTGCAATGGCTAAGTCTGCGGGCCTTGTTGTCTCTTGTTCTTGCTCAGGTCTCTTGACTGAAGACGATTTTAGTCAAATTTTAGAAAAGTCTCTGCGCCGTAGTCTAAAGCAAGGTTATGTTTTGGCTCGAGGTCAGCATGCTGCCGATCACCCGGTGCGCTTGCAATTTCCTGAGGGACGTTATCTTAAGATGTGGTTACATTTGGTGATGTAGAGCTGCGTTTCTTTAAACGATCATTCTCGCTTTTGAGTGTAGTTAATGCTTGTGACATTTCTCTTAAATCAGTATGAAGTCTCTCTACTTGAGAGAACCAAGCTTTGTCTGTAAAATCTTGCGGTAGAGCACTTTGAGTTGGAGCTTGATTTTTAAGTGTTTGATTCTCATGAAGTAGTTTTTTATTTGAGATAGAGAGTTCAACGATCTTATCCTCGGCAGCTTTAGCCATTTTCTCAATAGCTTGTTGCTCTTGATCTCTTTCATGTAAAAGCTCATTTACAAATTTTTGTAATTTCTCATTTTCATGCGTTACGTAGGATATTTTCTTTTCAGAATTTTTTAAGGATTCATTGAGTTTTATTTGCAAGTTATTTTTTTCTTTTTGCAGTTCTTCTAGGCGAGGCTTAAGAGATTCTAATTGATTTATATCAGCTTCTTTAAGTAAGAGATTTTTTTCGTATAGTTCTCTTTGGCGTTTAATCTCTTCTCTTAAAGATTCAATATTTAAAAGGCTTTTCTCTAATTGTCGTCGACTTTCACTATGCTGTTTTTTTTCAGATTCTATCTCAGTTTGAAGATTTTCTTTATCTAGTTTTATTGACTGGATATTGCTATTAAGCTCTGAAATTTGCTGCTGCATGGTCTCATTTAGCTTTTGATATTTTTCGTCAGCATCTAGTTTTTCTTGTTCCGCGGTTTGTCTAATAGTCATATTTTCTTGAAGTAAGTGAACTTCACGAGTGCGAATCGAAGTTAAATGACTTTCATAAGCTTTGGCAATTTCACTTTCTTTAAATTTTAAATTGGTTATTTGTAAATCTAGAGAGCTAATTTGTTCATCTTTGCTAATTAATTTTTCATTTGAAGACTTAAGTTCTTCACGGAGGGCTTTAAATTTTTCGACCTCTTCGTTAAGAGTAGAAGTTAGCTGTTCTTTTTCTTTGTCAATTTGGTAGCGAAGATTATTAAGTCTCTGTATTTCAAGATCGCGAGCTTCAATTTCGCGAATTTTGTCCATAATTTGTGAATCTAATTTTAAACGATATTTTGACTGTTCATCTTGCTGTTTTTTTATTAAAACCTTCAGACGAGATTTAAATTTATTAGCAATGCTAAGCTTTTTTTGTAAATTTCCTAATTCTTGAGATTGATTTTTCTCTCTTACTTGAATGGTTTCAAGCTGATTAATGTAACCATCTTCTATATTTTGAAACCGAGAGTGTTGTTGATGTAATCGTTCTTTTAAAGAGTTAATTGTCACTTCAGATTCAATTAGTTTTTGCTTTAGTTCTTCGTGAACCTCATTGTCTTTCATGACCTGCTCCTTCAGTAAGTCGCTTTCAAATCTCTCTGACTGTAATTCTTTTACGTAGTGATCATTTAACTCTCGCTGTTTTGCAAGTGCTTCACGCATATCTATGCATATTTCACGCTCACTAGTTAAAGTATTCTCTAAGCTCATTTGAGATTGTTTAAGTAAATTGAGCTCTCCGCTAAGGCGTTGGCTGCGCTCCCTTTCTTGATCGAGTCTTGACTCGACAGTATCAAGAGCTTGCTGTGAGCGGTGAATCTCTTTTCGAAGAACATCAATAGTTAAGGTAAGAGATTTCTCTAATTCATTGCTGCTTCTTAATTCATGATTGTTAGTTGTAGGAGGTTGCTTTTGACTCAATAGGCTTAGCTTATTGCAAATTTCATTAAATAGCCGTTCATGTTCTGTTGCTGCCACTTGATGTCCTCGCCATTTAAGTCGTTACCTTTGCTCGACAAAGGGATTAAGTGAAATTTTAGCGAGACATAGATATAAGTGTAAACGCTTGTGATTAAAGGATTTTTTTAACTAGTCGTTGGTCTAGCTAAAAGAAGCTTAGGCAAGTCAATGGGTAAGAAAAAGTTTACATCATACGAAAAAGTAGAATGGTTTTTTGAGACCAAAGTTGAGTTGAGGAGTCCAGTTTTTTTAAATTCAACAAACTTTTTCCCATGCTTAAGTCAGATTAAAAAATAGCAATTTTTCAAACAGCTTATTGAGTCTCTTTATTTTCGATTTAAAGCTATGTGCAAGACTGTCTATTGGGTCTTAAGTAGGGAAAAGTGTGTTACGAACAACGCTTGGTAGTAATGTTATAGCTGGGTAAAATATAATTTATAAAAAAATAGAGTCTTAATCCCTTACAATATTAAAAACCATCATCAGCAGGAGGCTTCGATGAAAACAGCATGGATGCTAGGAAGTTTCGCTTTATCAGCTTTGCTTTGCACAAATACAGTGAAAGCAAGTGAATTGGGCGGAACTCAATGTGACGCAGTAGGGTTAGAGAAAAGGTTTAAGGAAAAAAGACAAAGCACTTTTGAGAGCCTTACTAAAGCAATTGCCGATAATGAAACTTATGCGCCAGATTTAACGGAATATATAAATTTACTTAATGAATTTAATAGCTGCTTAGAGGAAAAAGGCTTTAACCCACTATGGTGTGCTAGTAATGGTTTTAAAATCGAAAAAGAACTAAGTCCTTACGTGAAATTTCAGCGCTATATTAATGTGCGCGAAGTTAATGGTACATGTGTGCATTTAAATAAAGAAATTTTTTATCTAATGCGCAACCTTAATGGCCAGCAGTTTTTAACTTACCAAAATGGGCATTTTTTAATTAATGAAGAGCATATTTGCAAATCAAATGATGGTGTTGTCACAGGTAGAGGCTTTGTTCTTAATGATGGTATTAAAACAGATAGATCCAACTTATTTGTAGTAGATTTTGGCATTCCTTTAGAGAATTTCTTAGTATCTCAATTTTGGGGAATTTCTTATCCAGTTGGGAATAAAAGAGAAACATTAAAGTACAATGTGAAAGGTGAAGTTGTTACACTGCAATGGGGCAATGGAGCAAAAATGGCTATTAATTCAAAAACTCAAAAAGTTGAAAGCTCTAATTTTGTTGACGTGAATAGCTTCTCCGAAAATTGCATCACAGAAAATGACGGAGGCCCTGGCAACCGTAGAAAATATTGGCCTAATTTTTCAATCACTTCTTCAGGACAAAAATACATGGGTGGAGACCCTGAATTTATTAAAGGTTTTTAGTAGTTTACAAAGTTATGAAGTAGACTCAAAACTTGCCCGGAGCAGGATCTTTTGTTAACCTGCTTTGGGAGATCTAGTGATGAGTGAAGATGATAGCGATGATGAAATAACCGTCACAGCAACTATAAACTATCAAGATGAAGATTTAGACCCAGATCTTTACACCAAAATTGAAGTCTCTCAACCCGCTAAAAATGCCAACGAAATCAAAGTAGGCGAAGCTGACTTTAAAGCAGAAGATTTAAATCTAAGAAGTATTCCTAAAAAAGTAAATGAGGACTTTTTAAAACAAATGCAAAAGGAGACGGATCAAGGGCAGCTGCATTCGGAGCGTCGTTTGACGCCTAGGCATGATCTAAGATTGAAAGTTATTTTATTTTCAAATTCAAAATCCTTTAAAACCTTATCAAATAATATATCTTTATCTGGGATGTTGCTTGAGTCTGCTATTCCCAAGGAGTACATGGGGGGTGTATTTGATATTGTAATAGTAAGTCCTTTAAATAATAACGAAAAAATTGTCTTTTCTGCCAAACTTGTAGGAGATGTTCTGGATCCACGACGAATTATGTTTGTTGATCAAAAGCAAAGCTTTAAAAATAGTCTTGAAAAACTCATTAGTAACTATATAGAAATGCAGAAAAATATAAATGGAAAAAAATAAGTTTTGGTACTTAAAAAAAAATGGACAACAAATTGGTCCTTTGCCTGAGGCTGACATGCTCAAGCTTTGGTTTGATGGCCAATGTAACGATGATGACTTAGTTTGGACCGATGGAATGTCAGACTGGAAAAAGCTGAAAGAGTCAGAATTGCGTTCTCAGTACGATCAGTTGAAGCTGCAAAATCCGTTTATGGAGAATAAAGGGGACTCTTTAGATGAGCTTAACAAAAATGAACAGCTAAAAAATGAGGCCTCAACAAGTGAAAAATTAAAGCTAGAAATTAAGGCAAGACCAGCTGGGTTCTGGATTCGTCTTGTCGCATTTTTGATTGATTCAACTATAATAGGTTTTGTTACAGGCATTTTGCAGTACTTTAGTTTTATGGGTGCCATGCCAATGTTTCACCCCTATCTATTTTTCAGTGGCTCATTAATTAGTTTTATAGTTTATGGTTGTTACTACGGATATTTACAATCGGAGTTAAAAGGAACTTTAGGAAAAAAAGCTTTGGGCATTGTATTAGTAAATGAAAATTATAAACCTGTAAACATCGCTGAAGGGCTCTGGCGCCAACTTTTATTTTACCTGGTAAATATATTTCTAATGATTGGTTCTATTTGGGTAGCTTTTGATGATAAAAAACAAGCACTTTATGATCGCATTTTAGATTATCATGTGGTTTATGCAAATAGTCTAGATGACCTAGAGGCTCGGTAAAAACCAAAAACAAGAACATGCAATGAGCGTTGGAACTAATGCATATAAAAATAAGTTAAGTGGTTTTATGCCTGAGTCTCCAAAATACTTACCTAAAATGGCATAGCCAGCAGGATTTGGAGCATTAGCGATAACAGTTAATCCACCACCTGCTACAGCTCCGGCAACAAGAAAATATTTAAAGTCATCTGGTGCGTTGGCGATCTGCGATCCTAAATAAGTTAAGGCCGCATTGTCTGTGATAGCAGTTAAAAACGTAGCTCCTAAAAATAAGGTGCCATCATTTAAAACTTGTATAAGTGGATTGAGCCACCAAGCCTGCAACCCTCCTAAAACAACAAGGCCACCAAGAAAGTAGCCAACTAAAAGTCCTTCGCGGATTTTAAGTGGTTCTTGGAGTCTTCTGGTAATTTGTGTAAGACCAATGAAAAATAAAAATAGACCAATAAATAAAATCGGATGGTGGGCATTAAGTACTGTGAGAACTAAAAAAGCTAAATGAATAATAACTAATATTGGATGAGCGGCAAGAGCTCGTTCAGTGCTATCTTCATCTTCTGGAGAACAACTTAATTTTGAGAGTTCTTTTCTTAAAATCAATGTGCCAAGAATCGTATTAATGAAAACAGCCACGACAGCCTTCCAGCCAAAATGAAGCATCATAAATGGCGTGTCCCAGCTCCATGTACTAGCAACCATAAGCACTGGAGGGGCCGCAAAATGCGTGAGAACTCCACCAATAGAAATGTTCACAAAGAGTATTGCCAAACTCAAATATTTAAACTTGTCAGAAGCTTTTTGTTGAAAATATAAATCACTTAAAATAATTGCTGTGACCGTCATAGCCGCTGGCTCGGTGATAAAGCTACCAAGAATAGGGCCAAGAATGAGACAGGTGAGATATCTTGAGTAGGCATTTTTAATTGGGATTATATGAGCTACTTTTAGAATTAAATAGCGCGCTATTTCTACAATGGGCTTGGTTCCGGCTATAACCATAATAACAAATACAAACATGGGCTCTGTAAAGTTTAAGCCTTCTAAATAAGCAATAGAGCCATCAACGCCAATAACAAGTTGCATGATAAGTATAAGTACTGCTGCCCAAACGCCGAATACAATTTCAACCTCACCAAGTACATGGAGTAGGTTGTATCTAACGGAGCCTTGAGGGTATCTGTGTGCCCAGTGCATAAAGCGGCTACAAAGAAAGGTGTGAATAACGGCAATAATAAATAAAACTGTGGCAATAATTTCTATAAAATGATTCATACGGTGATTATTAGTGTAAAATTAAAAATTTTCAATAACAGATAGCTTCTTATTGAAAATAAAATAAAAGATCTTAACCAGTAAGAACTGACATTAAGACCATTTATAATTTCTGAGGCTAAAGTTTGTGCAAAATTGTCGTGAGCTAACCTTAAGCGTTAGATGGTTTGATTCCAAATTAATTTTAAGACTAAACTAGCTTGCATGAGATTTATTTTTTGGCTCAAGCAATTCTTATTTAAAAAAGGTGGGCTATATGTTTTGCCTCACTTGATTTGTCTTGTTTTGGGCGTCAAGTTTTGGCCTTTCTCTGATTATGATATGTACACTTACAATTATCAAAAAATCACAGATCATTTTGAGTTGGTGGCTTTTAATAAAGACGAAGAAGTTTTTGTCAGTGAAGCCGCCATTTATTTTCCAATTGAGCCCAATGGTTTTTATAACAAAATGAAGTGGCTAATGAGTTTAGAAGACCGTGATTTTCGCTTACAAAAACTACTTAAATATTTTTATAAAAGAATCGAAAATCGTTATCCTGATTGGCAGCTTAATAAATTAGAGGTTCGATATTATAAACTTGTACTTACATCAAATGAAGATGCTGAACTATCTAAAGACTACAAAGTGATTGCAAGTTATCAACAGGAATCAACTGATGAGTAGTGATGAGCCGCGCACTTATGCATATCGATTAGCCTGCTCGAGAATTTTATTTTATACCGGTCTTTTTTATTTTACTTATAAAGCTAATTTTGGTTTTTATTCTGCAGCTCCTATTGAGGTGTGGAATACTCCCGGCAGCTTTAAGCTATTTGGATTAAGTATAGCTTCAGAATCTACAATGCAGACCCTTGGGTTTATTTGGAAGACTTCAGTTATATTCTCAGCTCTAGGATTTCTAAGTCGTCCTTTTATGATGATTTGCTTTTTGCTTGGCTTTTATCTTTTTGGTATCGAAGAGGGATTTATCGCCACTAATTTTGCTTTTCGATTTTGGTGTGGGGCGATGGGGGTTTTTGCATTTTCCAGAGCAGGGGATATACTGTCTCTAGATTATTTAATCAAAAAAAAGCTTTTCAAAACTCAATTTGTGCCTCAATCAGAGTCTTACCAAATTGCTTTACAGTGGGGGCAAATGGTCAGTCTTTGTCCTTTTTTTGTGGCAGGGCTTGCCAAAATTCGTGATTCAGGTTTGAGCTGGCCAAGTCAATTAAGCATCTACTTTAAATACTCAGATGAAGCGTTTGTGGCCAGGAGCGGTGTTGCTAGGCAGATAAAGCAGTTCCTATTATCGCAACCTTATTTAGTTACGCTTATGGGGTGGTTTGTTTTAACTACTGAACTGAGCTCTCTTTTTGCATTATGGCGAACTCGGGCTCGGCCCTATATAATTTTAGCTTTAGTGATTTTCTGTATGGCTAATTACTATTTAATGTATATTAATCGAATAAAATTCCTTATAATCCTCCTTGTTTTTTGGATTCCGTGGGAAAAGTTTAAACCTAGAAAAAGCTGAGGTTGCTCATGCCTAAAAAAGAAGTTTTACGTTTATTTAAGGGATTTAAAAAATTTAAACAGCGTTATTTTATTGAAGAGAACTCCCTTTATGGTCAGCTTTCAACCCAAGGGCAAAGCCCAAAGACTTTAATTATTGGTTGCAGTGACTCAAGGGTGGATCCTGCGATTTTAACTTCGGCTGAGCCAGGCGAGTTATTTATTGTGAGAAATGTGGCCAACTTAGTGCCTCCTTACGAAACGACTGGCAATTATCATGGGGTGAGTTCGGCTATTGAATTTGCTGTTACTAATCTAAAAATTGAGAATATTATAGTCTTAGGTCATAGCCAGTGTGGTGGCATCAGAGCTCTTATGATAGGTGGTCAGGAGCTCAAGGGAACTTTCGTACATCGCTGGATGCAAATTGCAGCTCAAGCCAAAGAGAGGGCTTTAAAGCTGGTTAATAGTAAAGATGAGAAAGCTCTTTGCCGAGCATGTGAAACTGAAGCCATTCTTGTATCTTTAAATAATCTTAAGAGCTTCCCTTTTGTCCAGGAAGCGATCAAAACTCGAAACCTAAAGCTCATCGGAATTTATTTTGATCTTGAGCAAGGGGAAATCCTACAGTGCGATGACAGTGACACTGTCTTTAGGCACGTCGAGACCGACTAAGAGTAACGCAGCGTTTATGGAAAAGGTGCCTGGCACCCACAAAAAAACCCCTGGGGATTAGCCAGGGGTTTTGAAAGATCCTTAAATCTTATACTTTAACTTAGAACATGTAAGTTAAAGAAGCACTTGTTGCCAAGTTGCTTGAATTGATAGTTCCAGTGTTAGTTACACCAAGAACGCCATCAACTACGAATTTGTTGAACTTTACGCCCATACCAGCAGCAACAGTTGTGTTGTTGTATTTATGAGAGTCAGTTTCAGCAGTTCCAGCACCAGTGTCAGTTTTTTGAGAATCTAAAAGCATGCTTTGTTTTACTGATCCGCGAAGAACTAACCAAGAAGCTGCATCTGCCTCGATACCAACAGTAAGTGGAAGAGCGGAAGCATCGTACTTAGTTTCAGTTGCACCTGAAGTTGTACCAGTTTTAGTAGAAGTCATTTCATAAGCTACTGAGTAGAAGAAACGATTTCCAGCATCCATATCCATTACATTTGCAAAACCTAAAGTTGTTACAGTTGCATCGTATTTATTTGTTTGAGCACTAGAAGCCTCAACTTTGTAACCAGAAGAAGCGTAATCTAGGTAAACCTTCATGCCATCACCAAGATTGTAGTTACCACCCAATTTAATAGATGAAGAACCAGTGAATTTTGCAGTTGTATCAACACTTGCTCCACCAGAAGCAGTACCATCAGCAGTCGCACCTAAGCCAAGGCCAAGGTAAGCTTCGTACATATCAGTACCAACACCTAAGCGAAGACCAGTTTGGCTTGCTTTTTGTTGAGCTGTTTTAATATCTGCATTTCCGTAGATAAGTGAAGCACCCCATTTAAGACCTGCATCACCACCAACTTGTAGTTCAAAGCTATTGTTTGGTTGTGCAAAAGTATTTACACCACCAACTGCTGAGTTTGCATGAGTGATCATAGTGTTTGCAGTGCTTGCGTGGTTTAGTTGTAAACCATACTTCATTGCATCCATTGATCTTACAAATCCACCCTCAACAGCACCTGGAGTTGTTGAAGTAGTTGAAGTTCCGTTTACTCCAGTTTCTAGAGTAACCATATCTCCCATCATCATGATAGAAGCAGGGTTAAAAAACATGTTGCGGCCATCCATCATGTATAGAGAGCCATCGGTACTTTGTCCTAAAGCAGTCATGCGTGCTTTAGAAGCCATTGCTGCACCTGAAGCCATGCTCAGAGCTGCAAATATTAAAAGTGACTTTTTCATATCGTATCCTTTCGTTTCGTTGCTTAATTCAAAAGCTGTTTGTTACTTTATATTATCTTTTGTTTACACTAAGATCGTAATAATCCTTCTGCCTGAGATCAATATTAAAGTGTAAGGGCATTGAAAACACGCGCTAACAGAGCTTTTAAGTTCTTTATGAAAGTTTAAGTTGTGTGGCTGAAAAGTCGCACATATTGATTTTAAGTTAAAGAAAACTAAGTCAACAAACTGTGGATTAAGATTTAATATTTGACATTAAATAAGTATCGCAGATATTCTTGAAATCCTTTGCAGGAGCGGTTTTCGCAGTATTTTATTTTGTTCTACCTAGATAAGATTTAGATAAAAATTAAAATCTCAGAAACAAAAAATCTACGAACTTTAGTCTGCACATATAATTAGCAAATGCAGGCCTGTTGCTTAAAAAACTCAAACCAAGCTATTTTAAACGCACAGCAGCATAAATGGCCTATTTAGCTGTTATTGGGGGCTTTTTGTTGCCTCAAGGGCTTTAAAGGGCGCTTAATTTTGACTGGAGAACTCATGAAAAAACACTTACTCCAAGGATTGATCAAACGTCATCCTGACGGTTTCGGATTTTTTATTCCGGACGAACGCGAACATCCTGATGTTTATATTCCCAAGCATAGTATGCAGGGAATAATGACTAATGATCGTGTGGTGATCGATGTAATGCCTGAAAAAGGTGGCGATCGCTTTCGCGGAGAAATAATAAAAATTTTATCTCGTGGCTGTAAAACTTTAGTTGGCCGTTATTTCACAACTTCTGAAACCTATGCCTCTGTTGCTGATGAAGGCAAAGCTTGGGGTGAAAACTTACGTATTCTTCGCACCGATAGTATGAACGCAAGTGAAGGAGATTTAGTTGCCGTTGAAATTTTAAGTTATCCTGGTGATCCTGATGGATTCAAAGGCCGCGTAAAAGAAGTCATCGGCGATGCCATGGATCCACTCAATGATATTCGTCGAGTTATTCACAGTCTTGAAATCCCACTAGAGTTTTCACCGCAAACATTAGTTGAAGCAAAAAGTTTTAAAGAAGAAGTAGATGAAAAAGATTTTAAGAATCGTAAAGACCTTCGCAAACTCAATTTTATTACTATAGATGGAGTTACAGCGAAAGATTTTGATGATGCCATTTATGTTGAAACCAACGCTCAGGGTTTTAAGCTTTGGGTAGCCATCGCTGATGTTAGTCATTATGTTCGCCTTAATACAGCCATTGATAACGATGCTTACGAGCGTGGCACAAGTGTTTATTTTCCGAATTTTGTAATTCCTATGCTGCCAGAAGTTTTAAGTAATGGCCTTTGCTCTTTAAAACCTCATGTGCCAAGGCTTGCTTTGGTTGCAGAAATGCAAATGAATTTTGAGGGCGAGGTTTTAAAATCTCAATTTTATGAAGCGGTCATTGAGAGCCAAGCACGAGTCACTTACGGCGAAGCTCAAGAAACACTCGATGGCAGTGTGCCTAAACATATTACTCATGTGGCTGAAGATATTCATAGAGCAAGTGATTTAGCTAAAATATTAATGGCAAAACGCTTTCGTGAGGGCTCATTAGATTTAGAAATTCCAGAAACAGAAATGGAAATTGATGCCTCAGGTATGCCTATTGATATTATTCGCTCAGAAAGACTTTTTGCCCATCGTTTGATTGAAGAGCTCATGCTTGCAGCCAACGTTGCTGTGGCTAAATTTTTAGCTAGCCGAGATATTCCCGCACTTTACCGTATTCATGAGCCACCGAATCTTCAGGCACTGCATATGTTGCAAGGCTATTTAGAAAACTTTGGCAGTCATGTGCACATTGAAGGCGGCAAATTACAAAAAAAACTCACCAAAGCACTTCAGGAGTTTCATGGTAAACCGCAGGCTTTAGTTTTAAGTATTCTTACTTTGCGCTCTATGAGTCAGGCCAAATATAGCTCACAAAACTTAGGGCATTTTGGTTTGGGTTTTGATTTTTACACGCATTTCACTTCACCCATTCGGCGTTATCCTGATTTAATTGTACATCGTCTTTTAAAAAACCAAGTTATACCTAACTCATCTTACCATTTAATGAGCGAGGATGATGTATCGACAGCGGGCAATGTTCTTTCTGCCTGTGAGCAAAAATCAGTGAAAGCCGAAAGGCAACTGCAAGGGATTAAAAAAGCCAGGTTTATGAGCTCGAAAGTGGGAGAAGAGTTTAGTGGTATTATTAGTTCGGTTGCAAAGTTTGGAGTTTTTGTTTTATTGCGGGAGTTTGATGTCGATGGTCTGATACGCACGGATGGTTTAAGTAAAGAGCGTATGGAGTACGATGAAGAGAACTTGCGCCTAGTGGCTCCTAGATCGGGATTAAGCTTTAGTATTGGTGATATTTTAAAAGTAAAAGTGATGGAAGTAGATCCTGAACTTGGACAAATTAACTTTGCTTTAATAAGACCTGAGATGAGTTTAAGTTCTAACAAGCCTTTTGATAAAAAAGGCCAGAAAAAAGGTAGTAAAGAACACTCTCAAAAAAGAGGGGGGCAGCAAAAAGGGGCTCCTCAATTTTCAAGAGAAGAGTTTAAAAACAAAAAATCTCACAAGTCTTCTAAGAACAAACAGGCAAAAGAAAATTCTAGAGATTCTAAAAGCAAACAAAAGTACAAAGAGCCTGAGCACCTTGAGCTTGCAAAACCGAAGAGCTCTCAATTCTCTAAAACTAAAAACTCAAACAGACAAGAGCCTACAAGATCTAAGCCACAGGGTAAGGGATTAAAACCCAAAGCCAGTAGCAATCGGCCGAGCAGTACTCCTAAACCTGGAAAGCTCACTCTTAAAGTCAGTCATCGCCGAAAATAGCTTTTGCATTTTTAAAGCCATTTATTCTTCGCCTTTATTAAGGCGAGTTCGGCTTGGTCACGCAACTTGCTTTCATGAATTACCTAGAATGTATCTGCTACCTTAATTTTATAAGCCCGCCCTCCATGGCTACTGCTCCGCCTTCGGCGGGGCCATCCTGGCCCGCAGAGGCTTATAAAATTAAGGTAGCAGATACACTCTAGACAGTTTACGTAATTGCAAGTGCGTGCCAAACGTTATGTTTGAGCGCTTAATAAAGGTGAAGAATAAATGGCTTTAAAAATGCAAAAGCGAAACTAGATTTCTCCAGTTTCGCTTTAAAGAACTAGAACCTCTTTTTATCAAAGGAGGTCCGAATGTCGAACCAAACCCAGTTATCTAAGGTTCGTCGTTTTCTTAAGTTTGCTAAATGGTTTTTGGGTCTAGTTTTACTTGTCCTTCAAGTCATCAAGCAGCTACTGGATTTAATGAGATAAATCAAAGGCTCCAACATGTTCAAAAGCCTAAGAGGGGTTTTATAACCTGAAGAGGTTTTAGGGCATGGATTGGCGATCTGGAGAAATCACTTTTATAAAAAATAAGGAGCTGGTATTTAAACCAGCTCCTTTTAAATCAGCCGAGTAATTTCAGTGCCATTTGTTGCTGGCTATTAGCATTGCCTAGGACTGAAATAGCTGCTTGCATGAGAATATTATTTCGTGTCATTTCAGAGGTTTCAGAAGCGACATCGGTATCACGAATTCGTGAGTTCGCTGCTGAAAGATTCTCTTCGGCGACACTGAGGTTATTTGTCGTTGAAACTAATCGGTTTTGGAGAGCACCAAAGTTTGCACGTATGGCGTTGACCGAAACCAATGCATTATCAACAACACTTAAACTTAACTGAGCTGCCTCTTTCGATGCTACATTCTCGGCAATAAGGCCAAGTGCTTCGAGAGTTGAGTTAGCTGCAGAGGCGTTAAAAGAGATTCGATCTTTAAACGGGTCGTTTTGTACGCCGACCTGAATATCAATTAATCCACCTGTGCCGTTAAGTAAGTCATAACCGTTAAAGTTGGTTGCCTCTGTGATTCGCTGAATCTCTGACTTTAATTGTTGATACTCCACATCTGTAAATTTTCTTTCTGTATCACCAACTGTGTCAGAGGATGCCTGAATGGCAAGTTCGCGTAAGCGAATCAACATACTGGAAACCTCGTTCATACTTCCCTCTGCGACCTGCACTAAAGAAATGCCATCATTCGCGTTTCGATTGGCTTGTCTAATCCCTCGAATTTGAGCTCGTAAGTTTTCGCTAATCGCGAGCCCGGCAGCATCGTCAGCAGCTTGATTGATTCTGTATCCTGAACTCAATCTCGCCATTGAAGTGCTCATCGATCTGTTCAAATTGAACAAATTCTTTTGTGCGTTCAGAGACGGAACGTTCGTCGCTAT
>CAYMKD010000001.1:15458-28923 GCA_964390435.1 uncultured Pseudobdellovibrionaceae bacterium
ATTCTAAGACCCATGGTTATCCTCCTTGCATACCTTAATCCTCCTTGATATTCGCCATTGCTAACAAAGCTCTGTGATTCTTTGTCAGCTCCGTGGCTCTAAGGCGCATCATACGCCTGTATTTAGTTTAGTAATCCCTTACTATCCATATCATCACCATTGCTCACAGAACAAATCCACCAAAGGATTTAGCAAAATGACAACATAGCAATATGCTCATCGGAATTTTTGTTTTGTTTTAGGAGTCGAGATTTGGTCGAGTTTTTTATTGGATATTTTTTTGCAGATTTATTTCTGCGCGAACATGACATGTGATTTAGATTTAAAAAATAAATCTAAATATCTAAGACTGCTTTTGCATGCAGAATTAGTTTTATGTTGGTATCTGTAAAACACGAGAGCCAACAATAAAGGTATTCGGTTTTTAAGTCCTTGTTTACTACATAATCAGAGCCACTCCCGAGGGAGTGACCCCAAACGCAGGAAACAGATCAATCTTCAGCGGCCTAACAGGCTCATGCTATACTCATAATCGGTTGGGTGATCACTGGCTTATTTTGCTAGTGGATCGTGAACCGAAAGTCACTAAGTCAATTCAATTCATCAACCCAATGACTTGTTTAAGAGTCCAAGTGCAACGTTAGTCGACTGATTCGCTTGAGCTAATACAGCAGTACCGGCTTGTAACAAGATGTTGTTTTTTGTCATTTCTGACGTTTCTTCAGCAACATCCACATCACGAATACGCGAATTCGCAGCCGACATATTTTCAATCGATACTTGAAGGTTATTCATTGTCGATTGTAAGCGGTTTTGAATCGCACCGAAATCAGCTCGCATGGCTGACACACTCACAATAGCAGTGTCAATTGCAGAGAGAGCATTTTGAGCTGAAGCTTTATCAGCTACCGAAGTCAGGTTAATACCTAGAGCGGACGTGTTAGCATCTGCTTTCGAGGCATCAAATGAAATTCGGTCAATTTCGGGGTTATTTCGGCTACCAACTTGGAAATCCAAGATAGAGCCTGTGCCGGATAATAACTGAGTACCGTTAAATTCGGTCCCAGTGGCGATACGATCAATCTCTGATACGAGCTGATCATATTCAACGTTAAGGAACTGTCGTTCAACTGGCCCGATCGTGTCAGATGCGGCTTGTACACCGAGTTCACGAAGACGGATCAGAATACTACTGATCTCGTTCATCCCGCCCTCAGCAACTTGCACGAGTGAGACACCATCTTGAGCGTTACGAGAGGCTTGCTTTAGACCACGAATCTGAGCTCTTAAATTCTCAGAAATGGCTAAGCCTGCCGCATCGTCACCGGCTCGGTTGATGCGATAACCTGATGAGAGTCGTTCCATACTCTTATCAAGATTGAGCTTCGTTCCCCACAGAACACGCTGCGAGTTGAGCGAAGCTGTATTTGTATTAATTCGCAAACCCATAAATTCCTCCTTGAAAGTCCCGCGATCAATCCCTGATTACGGTGAGCCAATTGGCTCAATGGGCGTTACCTATTCTTCTAGATGTCTAATCGGTGTCTCAAAAAAAGACTGAAGCATCTTTTTATCATTTCGAGAAAATCCCGACTAAGGTGCCAGGCACCTTTTCCTTAAACGACGCGTTAGTCTGGCTGCTGGACATGGAGACCTTTTCTTTAGCTTTTAATTTGAGATGAGATGCATTCATTGCTTGCAAACTTTAAAAGCATGGGGAGAGCAAAAACAAAAATTTCATTATCAGCTCCATATCACATCACAGCTAGAAGCCATAATAGAGATCGGTTTCCAGTAGACCTGGATAGTGTTTGGGAAATAATGAACAGATATTTATTTAGTCTCGGAAAGTTTTATGGCGCTGAAATTATATCCTTTGTATTAATGCCGAATCATTTTCATTTATTAGCTAGGTTCCCATTAGGTAATATTAGTCAGGCTATGCAGTATTTTATGTATCAAACGAGTAAAGAGCTGGGGCGAGCTAGTAATAGGATTAATCAAATTTATGGTGCAAGATATTACAAAAGTCTGATTGATAGCTATAATTATTATTTAATTGCATACAAGTATGTTTATCAGAATCCAATTCGAGCTCAACTTTGTGATAGAGCGGAGGAGTATAGATATTCAACTCTTAGTATGATCATCGGACAAAGGCATATGCTTATTCCTATAATAGAAGATACGGTTCTCTTCAGCCCAGATTTTTGTCTAGATACATTAAGTTGGTTGAATCGCAAGTCAGACGCAACAAAGCTTCTTATAGTAAAAAAAGCTCTTAGAAGGTCGACATTCAGTTTGCTTAAAGAAAATTCAAGTGGTCGAAAAATAGAGATAGACTCAAGAAGTTTCTAGCGCAGCGCTTAAGGAAAAGGTGCCTGGCACCTTTTAGCGGCGCTCGTAGGTCAAAAAGGCAAAGGGGATGGGCTCGGTGCGGTCTTGGCGATCGACAAGCTTAAACTTATTGGAGTCTACAGAAGGGTAAGTCGTATCGCCTTCAAAGTTTTTGTATATAACAGTAAGATAAATACGATCCACTATGTCCATGGTCTGGGCGTAGATTTCGCCACCACCCGAAATAAAAACCTCATCGCCATATTTAGGAGTCAACTCACGTGCCGCTTCTAAGGCCTTGCCAATATCTGCGACAACGACGGCCTCACTACTTTTAGGATCATAATTTGGGTCTCTGGTAATAATAATGTGAAAGCGATTAGGCAGGGCCCCTGTTGATTCATAAGTTTTGCGACCAAGAATCATTAAATGTCCTTTGGTCTTATTTTTAAAGAACTTCAAATCCTCGGGAATATGCCAAGGAAGTTTTCCTGCTGCGCCAATAACTCCGTTTTGCGACATAGCGGTAATATGTGAGAGAATCATACGGCCACCTCAGCCTTAATTGCCGAGTCGGACTCGTAACCTAAAATTTGAATATCCTCGTATTTGAAATCAAAAATATTTTTTATAACTGGATTTAAAGCAAGCTTCGGTAAGGATTTTGGAGTGCGTGACAGTTGTAACTTCACTTGCTCAAGATGATTTGAGTAAAGATGAGCGTCGCCAAGTGTATGAATAAAATCTCCCACTCCCAAGCCACAAACTTGAGCAATCATATGTGTTAGTAAAGCATAGCTTGCAATGTTAAATGGAACACCTAAAAACACATCAGCACTTCTTTGATAGAGTTGGCATGACAGTTGTCCATTAGCCACATAAAACTGAAAGAAAGCATGGCAAGGGGGAAGCTTCATCTGAT
The DNA here is from genome assembly GCA_964390435.1 of uncultured Pseudobdellovibrionaceae bacterium. Classification (GTDB taxonomy): domain Bacteria; phylum Bdellovibrionota; class Bdellovibrionia; order Bdellovibrionales; family Bdellovibrionaceae; genus CAYMKD01. The sequence continues at coordinate 18,718 of CAYMKD010000001.1, forward strand.
CTACTTCACCAGGATTATAGGCCACAACTAAGAGTCTTCTTGAGTCGGGGTTGGTTTTAATTTGCTCGATCAACTGCGAAATTTGATCGATTTTTCGCCCATCTGGAGCCTGCCATGAGCGCCATTGCTTGCCATAAACCGGACCAAGCTCGCCATTCTCATCAGCCCACTCATCCCAGATGCGAACCTTATTTTCTTTTAAATATTTAATATTTGTTTCACCTTTTAAAAACCACAAAAGCTCATGAATTATAGAGCGTAAGTGAAGCTTCTTTGTAGTTACTAAGGGAAAGCCTTCATTGAGATTAAAACGCATTTGATGGCCAAAAACACTGAGAGTTCCAGTGCCTGTGCGGTCCGATTTTTGAGTGCCTTTGTCTAAAATATGGCGCATGAGTTCATGATATTGATGCATTTAAAACCTCTTTAATTAGTAATATCACGAGCCAAAGCTTTATTAAAAGCTTTGCTGTCCCGCAAATTTTGGCTTTTTGATGATTTTAGGGTATAGCTTGAGGCCTTTGACGCGGAATATTGATTAAAGAGGCAAGTTTATGGAAATTAGAGATCCCGTTCATGGCACCATAGAGCTGAGCAAAGCTGAAGTCTCTATTATTGATTCAGCTGAGTATCAAAGGCTAAGAGCTGTTAAACAACTGGGGTTTTCAGAATTTAGTTTTCCAGGAGCGACTCATAATCGTTATTTGCACTCCATTGGGGTTTGTCATTTAGCGGGCCAAGCTTTTGATTTAATTTTCAAAGAGTTTCCATTTTCCAACAAAAAAGTGAAAGATCGACTGCGCCAGTGTTTTCGCTTGGGAGCTTTGCTCCATGATATTGGCCACGGCCCTTTAAGTCATACGACCGAAGAGGTGATGCCTCCATTAAAAGATCTTGATATTAAAATCTATGATTCAAAAAAATTAGAAGCTCAAGGGGACTTGCTGCATGGTAAAGATCGTAAAGCCAATCATGAAGACTATACGATTAAATATTTAACCGATTCGCCTCTGACAGAAACTATTAATAAGAATTTTTCTGATATCTCTCCTCTGCATATTGTGAGTCTTATTGATCGTACGATTGACTCAGGTGATGACTTCTTTATCGAACAAGGAATTGATTTTAGACCCGTGCTCTCACAACTTGTGAGTTCTGAGTTGGATGTGGATCGTATGGACTACCTTGAGAGAGACTCTTACTTTTGTGGCACGAATTACGGCAAAGTGGATCTCAATTGGCTTTTAAGCAACTTGGCCCTGCACACACTTAATGACAAACTATTTTTAGCCATCAATAGAAGAGCCCTTTACACTTTTGATGATTTTCTTATTTCCAGACACCATATGCACTTAATGGTTTACTTCCATCATAAAAGTATTATTTATGAAGAAATGCTCACAAGATACTTAACTTCTCCTGAGTGTCAGTTCTTTTTGCCAGCAGATATTAATCAATACACAAAATGTAACGACTATTCTTTGTTTGAGCATTTAGCAAAGGTCGATAATCCTTGGGCAAGACGGGTTTCTGAGCGAAAACCTTATCGCGTACTCATTGAAATTCACAGTACTGAAGAAAACCCGCGCCCACAAAATATTGAATCTGCACTTAAAGCAGAAGGTATTCCAGTGATTGCTGCAAGCTCGAAGGCTCGATTATCTAAATATCATACCTCGTTGCCGCAAGACCGCGCTTATCAAATTTACGTTGTTGATCAGTATGACAAGTGGGATCGCCCCGTGCCGATTGATCAATCGACTGAGATCTTTCAAAAATATGAAGGAACGCGCATCATCGATCGTCTTTATGTGGCACCTGAGGATTACAAAAAAGCCGAGATGATTCTGCAAGAGAAGCGGATTTAGCGCGGCGTTTAAGGAAAAGGTGCCTGGCACCTTTTAAAAAGCAGCGATGTCGGTGAGGTATTTGCCGAGTACGAGACGGTGAATGTCCTCAGTGCCCTCGTAAGTATTGACGGTTTCAAGATTGCACATATGGCGCATGCATTGATAGTCGCTTAAAATTCCATTAGCACCGAGCATATCACGGCAAAGTCTTGCCGCTTTAAGAGCGCGAGAGACATTGTGCATTTTAGCCATTGAGATTTGCTCAGGTGTGGCCTCACCTTTATCTTTGAGTCTTCCTAAATGAAAAGCGAGCATTTGCCCAAGCGTGAAATCAGTAAAAATCTCTACCAACTTTGCTTGCACCATTTGGTGACCTGCTAGTGGAGTGGAAAATTGTTGGCGATTTTTTGTGTAGCTAATAGCTTCATCCAGGCAGGCACTCATGGCACCTAAAACTCCCCAAGCAATACCAAAGCGTGCGTTGTTTAAACATGAAAAGGGACCTTTAAGACCTGTGACATTTAAGATATGAGTGTTTGGAACTTTTACTTCATGAAATAAAATCTCAGCAGATGGAGATACTCTTAAAGAATGCTTGTTTTTTATTTCTCGAACTTCAACGCCAGTTGATTTTAAATCAACGATTACGCCACGGACTTTACCATCATCATCTTTTGCCCAGATGATGCCAATACCAGCCATAGTCCCATTGGTGAGCCATTTTTTATGCCCGGTAAGGCGAAAGCCGCTGCCATCTTTTGTAAGTCTGGTTTTCATATTAGAGGGATTTGATCCAACATCAGGCTCAGTTAAACCAAAACAGCCAATTAGATCGCCACTAGCCATTGCAGGTAGATATTGCTTTTTGACTTCTTCACTAGCATAGGCAGAAATGGGGTACATGCAAAGAGCCCCTTGAACACTACAAAAACTTCTTAGTCCACTATCGCCACGCTCAACTTCTTGCATCATCAAACCATAAGTAGTGTCGTTCACTCCGGCGCAGCCATAACCTTTAATCGTAGCTCCTAGAACTTTAAGTCTGGCGAATTCTTTAATCAACTTTGTTGGAAAGCTTCCTGCATGATAATGATCTTCAACAATTGGTACAATAGATTGGCCAACGAATTCGCGCAAGTCTTCACGCACTCGAATTTCGTCTTTGCTAAGGTGATCATCAAGCTTAAAAAAATCAAAACTTTGATAAGATGCCATAAGCTTAAGTGTGACTTAAGTCTGGTCTTTTAGACAAGCTGTGGGGCTCTGAGTCTGATCAAGTTTTTGGGATTTTAAGACGATAAATTCTTTATGAAAAGCTTTAGAGAAAGTTTGCCAACTCAAGACTTAAATTTTGCTGGCTATATTGAGCTTAGGGATTGGTTTTTAAAATCTATTGAGCTAAATTTTAGTGAGATGCAAGTTACAACAGCCATGTTTTTTATCAGAAAAACAAATGTAGGATTACAAATCACTGATTGGAAGTTTTTTGCGGATTTTTCAGAATATTTAAATTATTACATGTATGAGAAGCGACCTGAAGAGTTCTTTATGTCTTTTTTAAGAAGAGATCATCTTTTGCGCATTGGCTTTAATATGCCAACTCACTGGTCAAAAATTTTAATTGTTGAAGGTCAAAAAGAATTTAAATGGAAATATATAGATAAAACCTCTAAAAAAGTAGATCCAATTGATCCAGAACTTCTACGCGGTTTTTTTAGAGATATTCGTGCGGAGCTTATGAAATTATCAAAAGCTTCTTAATATGAATAATGTCCATAACTTAAATATTCTTCTCCTAAAACCTTCTCCATAAATTGAGCCTTTTCTAAGGGCCCCAAAAAATTTGAAATAGAAGAGCTTTTCATATGAGATAATATAAGTTGACCTAGCATTTCTTGATAGGGAGGCTGGGCGGGAAAGTGTAGAATAATTTTTTCAGATTCCAAATCAATACTTAAAATATCAATATAAAAAATAGATCCTAAAAGTCGTGCCTCAATTGTAAGTTCCTTGCGAACAAAGAGTACTTTATTAAAAGTTTGAAACTCTTTGCCGCAGGTGCTGTGCTTTAAGTGCAAAGCAATGTCGCCAAAGAAAGAATGTAATATGGGTTGCCACTGAGCTTCCTTCATAAAATCTCAGTTTGCAATTTTAAGGCACTCTTAAATTAAAAATTAATTGATACTTATCAAAGCCTTTGTCCGAAACTCAAGCTACTTAAGGAGTTCAATAACTATAGCAATACCTTGGCCACCACCGATGCAAGCGCTACCAACAGCGTAGCGTCCTTGCCGGCGTTCAAGTTCATAAACCAAGTGGTTCATAATGCGAGTTCCAGAAGCAGCGAGGGGGTGACCAACGGCAATTGCTCCGCCGTTTACATTGGTGCGCTTCATGTCGAGTTTTAATTCTTGAGCCACAGCTAAAAATTGTGCTGCAAAAGCTTCATTCACTTCGACAAGATCCATTTGTTCGAGAGTCATGCCAGCAGCAGTTAAAGCTTTTCTAATTGCTCCTGCGGGACCAATTCCCATAATGCTAGGCTCACAACCAACACTAGCCCACGATACTAGACGAGCTTTAGGCTTTAACCCTAAGGCCCTAGCTTGTTTTTCAGTGGTGATTAAAGAGCAAGCAGCTCCATCAACAATTCCAGAAGCCGTAGCAGCTGTTACTAAACCTTCTTTTTTAAAAAGAGGTTTTAAGCCTTTAATTTTTTCTAAAGAAGTTTCGGGTTTTGGATGCTCATCATTTTCTACTTTTATAGAGCCCTTTTTTGTTTCAGTCGTGACGGCCGAAATTTCAGCTTTAAAGAGCCCTTTATCAAGAGCTTGTTTGCAGCGTTGTTGAGTTTCATAAGAATACTCATCGCAAGCGGTGCGAGTGATCTTATATTTCTCTCCTAAATTTTCAGCAGTAATGGCCATGGGGGTGCCAGTGTAAGCATCTGTGAGAGCGGAAGTCATATAATCTTCAAGTTCTGAGTTGCCCATGCGGATTCCGCCAAAACGAACTCCGCGCATCACGTAAGGAATTTGCGACATTTGTTCAGTGCCACCAGCAAGCACACAAGTGGCCTCGCCTGTTAAGAGCATTTGTGCGGCATTGACCCAAGATTGAAAGCCGCTACCACAAAGTCGATTGACGATGTAAGCAGGAACATCTACAGGCACACCAGATTTAAGACCAACGTGTCTTGCAAGATAAGCAGCGTCGCTACTAGATTGCACCACGTTACCAATCACAACATGATCTATTTTTTCAGGACTTAAATTAGCCTGCGCGAGAGTGGCTCTTGCCGCGACCACAGCGAGATCTGTGGCCGTGAGATCTTTAAGTGAGCCACCAAATGCACCAAAAGGAGTTCTTTGTCCGCTAATAAAAACTATTTTTTCCATAAAAGTAAGGGTAATAAATAAAAGGGACTATCGTCAAAGAAGTAATGAAGGAGTAGCCTATGAAAATTCTAGTGATCGGGCAAGGGGGACGAGAGCATGCTATTGTGAAGGCTTTAAGCCTAGCCCCCACCGCACCAGAAGTGCATGTGATCCCGGGAAATGCTGGCATGCAGAGAGAGGCTGTGTGTCATACACTTAACTGGCAAGATACAGAAAGTCTCATTCAGTTTTGCAATCGTACAGAAATTGATTTTGTCGTCATCGGACCAGAGGATCCTCTGGTTGCAGGTTTAGCAGATAGGTTGAGGGAGCGCGGCATATTAGTGGTAGGCCCAAGTGGTGAAGCGGCTCTTCTTGAGGGCAGTAAGGTGCATGCCAAAAAATTTATGAAAGAAGCCGGCGTGCCTACAGCAGAGTTTACTATCGTGACAAGTGTTGAAGAAACTATGCAAGCAGCAGCTCAGTACACGCCACCTTATGTTTTAAAAGCTGATGGCTTAGCGGCCGGCAAAGGTGTTTTTATTTTAAAAGATTTAACTGAACTTAAAAATGCAGCTCAAGATTTGTTTGAAAAGAAAATTTTAGGAGAAGCTGGCGAGCAGGCTTTGCTTGAGCAATTTAAATCTGGTTGGGAGTTAAGCTACTTAGTGCTCACGAATGGTCAAACTTGGCAAACTCTCCCACTAGCTCAAGATCATAAACGTTTAAAAGATAAAGATGAAGGCCCTAACACAGGTGGTATGGGAACTGTGGCGCCACTCAACATTGAAACCACTTTGCGAGAGCAAATTGAAAAGCAAATCATTTCTCCAACAATTTCTTTATTGCAAAAACAAGCACAAATTTATCGCGGCGTTGTTTTTGTGGGCATTATGGTAACAGCTGATGGGCCACAGGTGCTGGAGTACAATGTGCGTTTTGGGGATCCAGAAACGCAAGTGATCTTGCCACTTTTAAATGGTGATTGGTCCAAAGTTTTATATGATTTAGCTCGTGGGCAGTTAAGTGAGTTGCAATGGCGCCCAGTTCATAGCTGTTGTGTGGTGATGGCGGCCCCAGGGTATCCAGAAAAAGTGCAAAAAAATGTGCCTATCACAGGTGATATAGAATCAGCTACGACATCAAGCTATTTTATTCATGCAGCAACTTCACGAGATGAAAGTGGTGATTGGTTTACTTCTGGTGGGCGAGTGCTAGGTGCGATTGGGCTTGGCTCCAGTCTTAAAGAAGCTGTTGAAAAAGCTTACGCGCAAGCAAACAAAGCGAGCTGGAAGGGCTTGCGTATGCGCCATGATATCTGCGGAAAAATTCTCTAGCTGCCAGGCCTAGAAGTTCCAGCGCAAGGCGACTTGATTTAGAGTTTCAGTACGTGTGCCGTTGTGACTAAAAACGAGGTCTTTTCTGCCAAGCTTTTCTAAAAGCTCTACTTCAAATCGTGCATCATTGATATGATAAAAAAGTTTAGCATCCATCAGGCCTGTGTAATCTACACGAGCGGTATTTTGAAACGCGAGCATTTGCATTTTAAAAACATGGCGAATAGAACCCTCTTCTTCGCCACCAAAGCTAACATCAGTTTGCATTTTTTCTTGCACTTCATGGGCTGTTTGTCCAATAGAGCTTTGTTGTACTTCTGGTGAATTAAAAAATCGATCTAAACTATGATCGGCAATTCGTGAAACTACGGCTGATTGATCTGTCGTAGGTTGCATGTTAAGTGGAATGACTTTTTCAATATCCGCTGCCGTTGTTTCATCATGATAAAAAGCAGGCTTTAAAACCACATGGTTTTCCATAAGCTGGCGAGGTGGAATACTCGCATTGGCTTGAAAAGTTAATGAACACAGGCATGCTGTCATTAAACTGAGTTTTAAAAATAATCTCATTTTGAGACGTTTTATTAGTGTATTCATGCAGTTAGTAATTGCAATCATAGGGCCAACAAACTCTTATTTAATAAGATCTCATCTCAAAATTTTAGGTAGAAAACCACTATTTGTCTAACATCTGTCTATGCTGAGCAAGGGTGTTAAACTTTTAAACACAAAGAGACCTTAACTTTAGACCCTAAAAGCACCACCGATAAGTCCTTGGTCGAGTTAAAAGGGGAACGTATGTTAAAATGTGGGCGTGGTTGGCAGTTGTGCTTTTTTAAAACTCATAATTTAATGATTAAACAACTATGAAAATTCCATCAATTTGTGTCATTTCAGCTAAAAAAGAATTCGTGGATCGTTGTCGTGTTTTAACGAAGCGATTTCAGGCAGAGCTTATGGAATATAAGAATCCCGATGTTATGTCTGAAGACGAGGCCAATGCAAAACTCAGTCAATTTGTTGTGCTAGATGCCATCGACTCTAAAAATCAACAAGAGACAGCAGGTCTTGTGCAAGTGGCACGCTACATGGCTACTGAAGCCCAGATCGTTGTCGTGGTTGAGAAAAAGGTGACAGCAGAGGATGCCAGCTTTATTAAGAAGTCTGGTGCTAACCGAGTTTTATTAGAAGATGAGTACTTTAATAATTCTAAGGTTGAGTTTATTTATGCGCAGAAAGCCCACTCATCAATCATTCCAATTAAAGCCAGTGAGCTTGTTGCGAATAAACCAGTAGATATGACTTTACTTCACCTCATGCCGCTAAACCAAAAATTCATTCCGTTTTTACAAAAAGGTCAAATCCTTGATGAGGCAAGACATAAGAAATTGCAGTCAGTGGGCGAGTTCTACATTCATCGTGAAGAGGCTGCTAATTTTCAAAAATATATTGAAGCCAATCAAGATAAATCAGCTGCAGGACTAAAAAGTCGCTGCCGAGCTCAATTTTTAAATATGACTTTTACTTATAAGGATCTAGTGCAGCTGATTACAGATCAAAGTGAAGCCACTTCTTTTAAAGAGGGTAAAGAGCTTTTTGATCGCACTTTAGAGTTATGTCAAAATTTACTTAACTCGATGGGAGCCATTGGTGAAGCCTGGGATGTGGTAAATAATTCTGCTGTTGATGATCTCACCGCCATTGACCGAGCGCCTGCTATTGCAGCCTATGCAGGTTTAATGAGCCTGATGCTAGGGATCGGCAATCCAGAAGAAGTGATGATGTGTGCACTTATTGCAGACATTGGTCTTTTAGATTTAAAGCCCGAGGCCTTAGAGACTTTGTCAAAGCAAGGGCTCTCTGCAATGAAAGAAGATGATCAAGACACATATAAAAAACATGCGCTCTTAAGTATCAATAGATGCTTGGCAAGAAAGTTACCCATTCCAGAGAATTTTAAAAATATTATTCTCTGCACTCATGAATGTGCTGATGGTTCAGGTTATCCAAAGCAACTCGATAAATCTAAAATTCCTGAGGAGTCTTTTTTAATTCAGTACGCAGAGAAAATGGATAAAGCTGCTTTAGTGGAATTTGGCAAAGAGAGAATTACGCCGCAAGAGCTTCGAAAAAAGCTCTTCACAGAGGAGCAGGCTTTAGCCGGCAAGCAATTTCCTTTTGATTTTTTAGCAAAGATTAAAGCTCTCGAATGGTAGGCAGTATGCAGGCACACAAAGTGTTACCTGCATTTTTTAAAGAGAGACTTCGCCTGGGGGTTTTAAGCCCTTTTTCTTCATTTTCTCAACAAGAGTGGTGCGATTAAGTCTTAGTAAAATAGCCGCTTGGTTGCGGTTCCAGCCCGTTTTTTCGAGAGCTTGCAAAATTAAAGCATTTTCGTAAGAGTCTACGGCTGTGTTAAAATCTAAACCTGTTTCTGGCAAATCAGCTGAGTTTAAATTCATACCAGCACCGGCATCTGAGCGATATTTTGCCGGTAGATCATCTACTTCAATTTGTCCTTGGCCTTTAAGGATTGCTAAGCGCTCAACTAAATTTTCAAGTTCACGAATATTGCCGGGCCATGGGTAATTTAAAAGATTTTGTAAAGCAGCTTCGCTAATGCCAGTGAGGCTACGAGATTTGCTGCGATTAAAAACTTCAATAAAATGACTGATCAAAAGTGGGATGTCATGAGCTCGATCACGTAAACTTGGGATAGATATTGGAATTACATTTAAACGATAAAAGAGATCTTCGCGAAAACGTCCTTTTGCCACAGCCTCTTCAAGATTCACATTAGTTGCAGCAATGACTCGCACGTTCACTTGAATTGTTTTAGCACTGCCAACGGGTTCAAATTGTCTCTCTTGCAAAACTCTTAAGAGTTTTACTTGAAGACTTGGATCCATATCACCAATTTCATCTAAAAATAATGTCCCACCATCGGCCATTTCAAAACGACCGACCCGGCTGCTGATGGCTCCAGTGAAAGCTCCTTTAACATGTCCAAAGAGCTCACTCTCTAAAAGCTCTTTGGGAATAGCGCCACAGTTAATTGGAATAAAAGCTTGGTCTGCACGAGGTGAATTAAAGTGAATGGCTTTTGCTATGAGCTCTTTGCCAGTTCCACTCTCACCACTCACTAAAACAGTAGAGTCAGAGTCAGCTACACGCTCTACAAGTTTCAAAACATTGGTAAGAGAATCACTTTGACCAATGATTTGATCAAACTTGTATTTATGATTTAGTTCAGTTCTTAAAATATGATTTTCTTGTTGAAGTCTTTTATGAGTCAGAGCGCGATCAATTAAGCTAATCAGCTCTTCCACATTAAAAGGTTTCGTCATAAAGTGAAAAGCCCCTTTTTGCGTGGCTTTTACTGCGCTTTCGATGCTGCCATGGCCTGTGAGGATAATCACTTCAGCTCCTGGATGCTGATGTCTAATCTCAGTCATAAATTCAATGCCATCACCATCAGGTAAATTCAAATCTACAAGAGCTAAATCAAGAGGCTGCTCACCTTGACATAAAACTTTAGCTTCCTCGATGCGCCCTGCAGTGAGCACACTGTAGCCACGTCGATCTAGCAAGCGAAATAATGCCGATCTTAAACTTGACTCATCATCGAGAACCAAAACTCTA
>CAYMKD010000002.1:0-28063 GCA_964390435.1 uncultured Pseudobdellovibrionaceae bacterium
TTAGAAAAACGTTTAAAAGGTCGTGAATGGATTGCTTGCGAAGACTTCACTGTTGCAGACATTCTACTCACGTGTGTGTTGCGCGAAATTCGCAAAACGGATTTGCTTAAATCCTATCCACTTCTTAGCATATATTATGACCGTGCGTTGACGCGCCCGGCATGGAGTCGCACACTGAAATCATACGCAGAATTATTAGGTAAAGATCTTGAGACAATTCAGTAAATAGGTTGAATCATCTTTAAATAATAAGGTAAATATTAATTCAAAATACGTGTACTACTTTATAAGGAGAAAATATGGCTCAGTATGTAGATGGATTTGTTATTCCGATTAAGCGCAAAAACTTGCAGGCCTATAAAAAATTAGCAACCTGGGGTTGCAAAGTATGGATGAAGCACGGAGCACTTAGCTACTATGAGTGTTATGTTGATGATTTTAGCAAATATGGCTTAGGCTTTAAAAAAATGTGTAAGCTTAAAAGTGGAGAAACCGCTATTTTTGCTTACATTGTTTATAAATCTAAAGCTCATCGTAATGCAGTAAATAAAAAAGTCTTTAAAGATATGGAAAAAATGAAAGTACCAACAAAAATGCCATTCGATATGAAGCGCTTTGCAATGGCAGGCTGTAAAGTCATGGTAAATTCAAAAAAATAAGTATATTAAAGTTAATATAATGAGTTTTTCATGAGTCTTGTGCTCTGCAAATCATAGGAGACCATATACAGTAAAACTCGATGAAAACATATTCGCTTTATTTATTACTTACTTTTGTATTTATAACATCCAACTCTTGGGGGGCGAAGGATCAACTTTGTCCTGCGGATAGCTTGTTAATAATTAAGTCCATTGAAATCTCAGGCAATGCCAAAACGAGCACTAAAATCATTAAAAGAGAACTTGATTTTGACCAAGACGAAAAGGTTTGTGAAGGCCAGATCCAAGAAGGTATTGGAAGAATTAAAAGAACAGGCCTTTTCTCTACAGTTGATCATAGTATTTTAAAATCACCCCAAGATGAGTCTGTTATACTCAAAATCACGGTTAGCGAAAAGTGGACTACAATTCCTATTTTAAAAGTTAATTCTGGAGGAGGAGTTTCGCAGTACACACTTGGAGTTTACGATCCAAATATTCTTGGTGAGTTTCTTGAGGCAGGAACTCAATATGAAAATCTCGGTGGTGCAAGCTCTGGAGTTATATGGTTTAAGAATCCAAGACTTTTTGGGCAACGTCAGGGTATTGACCTGCAATATTGGAATACCAAACGAATTCGCATCAAATATGATCAAGAAACAGATAATTCAGAGATCAAGCGTGGATTCTTGCATGAACGAGAGAAGCTTTATGCTGATTATTTTAAAGAGGTTTCAACAGATTTAACTGCAAGGATTTCTTTTGATTATAACAAAGATAGTTTTTCAACAGAAGTATTACCAGATTCTGTTTTAGAGAAAATAGGATCAAACCCAGATCTTCCACCTGCAACTAAATTTTTAATTTCTAAGATTGGCTTTGAACTTGGTCGAATCGAGGGAGATCCTCAGTCTCTTAATGGACAAGTTTTTGGTGCGTATTTGGGATACGCTCAATCGCTTGATGAAAATGCAGACTCCTTTGTTCAAGGAGATTTAACTTTTAATTTATTCAGACCCCTTTCATCACGGTGGCAATACGGGCAAAGACTCCTCGCAGGTGTAACAACTACGAAGGTGCTTCAATACTGGCACTACTTAGGTGGGCTTGATCGTATTCGAGGATTTGCAGATAATCGGTTTGCAGGAAGCCACTTTGGCCTAAGTAATTCAGAAATCAGATATCTATTGCTCGAAAAACCGTTTGTGTTGGTTCAAGGAGCGGGATTTTTGGATTTAGCTGCAGTTGGGGATGAGGCAACTGCTTTATCTGAGCTAAAAGCTGCAAGTGTTGGTGCAGGCGTAAGATTAATTTTGCCAAAGTTCTATAGATTTATTGTGCGTTTAGATTATGCAAAACCCATTGTTAAAAATGATACTATGAATTGGAGTTTCGGCGTTCAACAGTTTTTTTAATTCAAATTTTATTTACCTAGTATCTACAGATTAGTAGAGTCTAAAATACTGTTGGATTTTTGATAAAGTACTGAATAAGATAGGCCTACTGATGCTAGATCGTACATAAAAAATTCTGGCATTTTTTAGAAAAATTAATTGTTTGCTGAAAGTTATTTTTCTTTTTAAAAGAAAAGTTTTCATAACTGCCTGACTCTTCTTTGATCTTTAAAAAATTAATATTTATCTAGTCCTGTTCTTCTACAAAAATCCTTAGATTGTTAAGTGCTTCGTCCCATTGATTTGCAATAACATTTAAATATTCTTGCATTGATTTCAACGGCTTCTCATCGAGCTCATATAGGCTTTCTCGTCCTTCTTTAATTTTTGAGACAAGTCCCACGTTCTCAAGTACACATAGGTGCTTGGTAACTGCTTGGCGTGTAATTTTTGTTCCTACTGTAAGCTCTGAAATTGAATGAGGTCTTCCATCATTAAGTTTAGAAACCAAGGACAATCGCACAGGATCGCCGAGAGCTGCAAAGGCATTGGCCTGCTGTTGAATTTTTAGAGCTGCAGAGTTATTTCTCTTCGACAAGGAACTTCTCGATATTTTTAAGTTGAGCTTCCCATCCACCTGTATGCATTTTAAATGCTTCGGCACGACGGCTAGCACTGACTTTATTAAATCCAGATTCTTTTACTTTTAAAAGAGTTCCTGATTCGTGTTTTTCAAGAAAGAACTCAACAAGAGTTGGCTCCTCTTTGCTGTAATCAAAAGTTCTATCCATAGGAAAGGGGGTCCATGCGTAAGAGAAATATGTTTGTGGTTTGATTTCTTTAATATGAAATGACATATCCATTTCAAAGCCCTTGCTGGTATTCTTAGCCTTAGTAGTTTTTCCGGCCACAAACTCAGATTGAAACTCTGCCTTAAACCACTGCCCAAATAATTTAGAATCAGTCAATGCGGCCCATACTTTACTTATAGAAGCCTTTATAACAATTTGCTTTTCTATTGAGTTATCTATTTTTTCCACACGCAACCTCCTAGTTGCATATTATCTTAGTGTCTTTTAATATGCAACAAAATAGTTGCATATTAATTTGATCGTCTTAATATGGGGAGAGAACAACCTGATTTCAGGGGTTTAGGTCTTTTTCTTCTTTTAAGTTGCTACTAGTTAAATTTTTAGAGTTAATAATAAGGCTGCATCACTGTTTAACTAAGTTGGGAGAAAGTATATGAAACATACGGGTGGTTGTCACTGTGGCAAAGTTAAATATGAAGTTGAAATGGAGATCGGCAAGCCGCTCTCTTGTAACTGTTCTATTTGTCAAAAAAAAGGAACGCTTCTTTCATTTGTGCCATCTAATCAATTTAAACTTCTTCAAGGTGAAAATTCTTTAACAGATTACCTGTTTAATAAACACATTATTCATCATCTTTTTTGTTCAACTTGTGGAGTTACCTCCTTTGCAAAAGGAGCCACTTCGGATGGTCAAGAAATGATAGCCATAAATGTCAGATGTCTTGATGGCGTTGATTTAGATAACATTGAAATTACCAAATACGATGGACGATCGATTTAAAATTTTTCTAGGTAAAAACCTACTTGCAATGGAAGTTGATAGCACAGTAGTCCGAATGGCTTTGGCTGGTAGCTATGGTTTAACGATGAAGATCAGACTTTCGCTTGACGGAGTATCCCTTATCACGTCAGAGTTATAAATAAGATGAGTAAATTAATAGAAGCCCTAGAGAACTGGGTGAGTGAAGGTTTGCCTCTTAAAGAGGGGCACAAAGTTCTTATTTTTTTTATTATTGTTTCGGCCGTTCTAATTTATTTTGGTGCTAAGGTATTAAATGAGGTCAAGCCTACGGCTTGTTCTCCAGAGCCTTACCCAGCACGTTGTTATTATGTAAATCAAGATGCCTGCGAGATTATTTGGAGTAAGTCTGAGCTGACATGCAAAGAGTATATTCAAAAATTACCTATGGCTCCAGGTCGCTTAAGTGGACCTCTTCTTTTTAACTGTCAACTTATGAACCTAGATAATGCTTTCGCAAGCAGTCGTAAGCTAAATCCAGAGTGCAATAAGATGTTCAGTGAACTAAAGGATTGGAAAAGACGCCACGATTTTCAGTAGCTACTGGGCTTCTATTTCGCGGCAGAGATTTTTAATAAGCCTGTCAATTACCTAAATCATTAAATTATATAGAATTAATATTTTGCGTACTAAAAATGGGTGCTTCTCCTTTGTACAAGGGGCGCCATTACACAGATATCGCTTGCTTTTTACGGCTTTCAGAATCAAATTTAGTGTCTTTTGATGCGGGGGAAAGCACCATGAAATGTGACAATTTTATTGAAGGACGATGGCAGGCTGGCCAATCCGGAACACATGATATTCACTCTCCTCATAATGGAAAAAAGTTAGGTTCCTACAGTGTTCCCTCTGTGTCACAAATAGATCAAGCCATCAAAGCCGCCGCTGTTGCTCAAAAAGAATGGGCGCTTTTGACAATGAAGGATCGTGGTAAAGTATTATTTAATTTTCGTAATATTCTTTTACGTGAGCAAGATGCAATTGCTCGTTTAAAAAGTTCTGAATGTGGCAAAACCTTTGATGAAGCCAAAGCAGGTCTCATGAAGGGGATTGAAGTTTTAGAGTTTGCACTTTCAATTCAAAATTTAGATTTAGGCGGACGTGTTGAGGTTTCTCGCGGCGTAAGTTGTGAGTATCGCAGAGAGCCCTTAGGTGTTGTGGCTAATATAACTCCATTTAATTTTCCCGCAATGGTGCCCATGTGGACTATTCCCATTGCACTTGCTTTAGGCAATGCTTATGTGTGGAAGCCTTCTGATAAAACACCACTCACTGCTTATAAAATTGCTGAAGCACTTTCTGAAGCGGGCTTACCAGCTGGAGTATTTACCGTTCTTCATGGCAACTCAGATACAGTGAATGCCATTATTGATCATCCTTTAGTTAAAGCCATTGGCTTTGTGGGCTCAACAAAAGTTGCAAAATTAGTATATCAAAGAGGAACTTCGCTAGGTAAACGAGTGCTTGCACTTGGTGGAGCTAAAAATCACATTGTTCTTTTACCGGATGCAAACCCTGAACTCAGTGGCGTTGGGATTTCAGATTCATTCACAGGTTGTGCAGGGCAAAGATGTATGGCCGCTTCTGTTTTATTAGCTGTGGGCGATGTAAATCATCATATCGAAAAAATCGTGCAAAGAGCCTCTTCGCTTAAGCTCGGTGAACAAATGGGAGCAATGATTACTACAGAGCAAATTGAATTTTTAAATCAAGCAATTGCGCGAGCTGAAAAAGCAGGAGCTAAAATTCTCTTAGATGGTCGCAAAGTAAAAGCCCCGCAAGGGATGGAAGAAGGTCACTGGCTTGGGCCAACTATTTTGGATCATGTTAAGTCTGGTTCAGAAGCAGCAACTATAGAACTCTTTGGTCCGATTTTAAGTGTAGTTCGTTGCAAAGACCTTTCTGAAGCCATGCAAATAGAAAATAGTGTTGAGTATGGTAATGCTTGCAGTGTGTTTACTTCAAGTGGTCCACTTGCTGATCGTGTGGTTCGTGAAGCTTCAACGGGAATGGTTGGAGTTAATGTCGGAGTGCCAGTGCCACGTGAGCCATTTTCTTTTGGCGGAATTAATGCCTCTAAGTTTGGTCACGGAGATATTACGGGTCACCATAGTCTTGATTTTTGGTCTGATATTAAAAAAGTAACAACGAAATGGGAAAAGCAAGACGACTCAAATTGGATGTCTTAATTTAAAAAATCTTATAGAGGGATTTATGATAAAAGCAAAAAAAAGTTCTAATCATATTATTTTGGCTTCACATGCTAATTTAAAATACAAAGAAACTCTGCCAATTAAATGGGGAGCTCGTACAGCCATGGAGCGCGGTCCTGTAGTGGCTTCAGTTACAGATTCAAAATCTCGCAATGCTATTGGCGCTCACAGTGGAAGCTACACTGTTTACCGTGCGCTTTCTATTGCCAGTGGGAAGTTTCCAACACTTCATCGCCCAGATTTGCATAATACAGAAAGTCCTGTAGCTATTGGGCCTTATGAAAGCTGGTTTAATCCCACAAAAATAGTTTCTATTGATCCTTGGGGTTTAGACCCACAAGTTCATTTTAAACCCTTGTTTGATAAGGGTTATGATATTCGCCCTTCGATTGCAGTCACTCAAGCTCACTTGCAAATTCCTGAAATTGACAATGCTATTTCTTTAGGGCGACTTAAAATTGATGGAAAGATTATTAAAGAAAATAAAGATGTTCGCGTAACTAAAGTTGCTTTTGAGCCTGTTTGGTACTTACCAGGAATAGCTGAAAGATTAAATATTGCTGAAGGGGATTTACGCCGTATTCTCTTTCAAGAAACAGGTGGGATGTATCCTGAATTTATCACGCGTCCTGATTTAAAAGCATGGTTGCCACCCATTGGCAGTACCACAGCATATATTTTTGGTAACCCCAAAGATCTTGCAACTTCTAAGGTTGAACTCACTTGTCGTGTGCATGATGAGTGTAATGGCTCAGACGTTTTTGGTTCTGATATTTGCACCTGTCGACCTTATTTAATGTATGGAATTGAAGATGCAGCTCGCACAGCACAAAGAGGTGGCGTGGGTATTATTGTTTATTACCGTAAAGAAGGTCGTGCTCTTGGTGAAGTTACAAAATTCTTGGTTTATAATGCCAGAAAGCGCCAAGAAGGTGGCGATACAGCAGCAACTTACTTTCATCGCACAGAGTGTGTTGCCGGGACCGAGGATGCCAGATTTCAAGAGTTTATGCCAGATTGTCTGCATTTCTTTGGAATTAAAAAAATTCATAATCTTCATTCAATGAGTAATATGAAGTATGACGCAATTGTAGGCAGTGGTATCGAAGTTGTGAATCGTATTTCTATCCCAGATGATTTAATTCCTCATGATGCCAAAGTAGAAATGGAAGCTAAAAAAGCTGCAGGATACTTTAGCAAAGAACCACAAAAATCAAAAGATGATTTAAAGAAAGTAAAAGGACGGGCCATTGTCGATGAGTAAGCTTAATCTTTCAACGGCTGAGATCGATTACCTGCTTTCACCTAAAGCTATTAGAGATAAAGCTGAGCAAATAT
The DNA here is from genome assembly GCA_964390435.1 of uncultured Pseudobdellovibrionaceae bacterium. Lineage (GTDB taxonomy): Bacteria > Bdellovibrionota > Bdellovibrionia > Bdellovibrionales > Bdellovibrionaceae > CAYMKD01. Next base: position 7,195 of record CAYMKD010000002.1, read on the forward strand.
TTAATCTGACAACAAAAGGTCAAACAGCTTTTTGTTATCACCCAGAAAAGCTTAAACCCACAGTGGATTATGTGCTTGATGTGATACAAAAAAAATATCCAGATTTAAATATCCCCTTTCATTCTCGTTGGGGTCATTTTCAAGTGGGCAATATTGACCGTGTGAATAAACTCAATCAAATGCTCGCAAAATTTGATCCTTTAGAGCGCGCACGAATCAAATTAGATCTCGTGATCACTTCTGTTTTATTAGATGCTGGTGCAGGGGCTCGCTGGAGTTTTTTTGAAGAGTCTGAGGCTAAATCATTTTCGCGCTCTGAGGGCTTAGGAGTCGCAAGTTATTATATGTTTTTGTCAGGTATTATGAGCAATGATCACAAATCTTCGTGTGCCGAGAGTGAAGCTCTAAAGAAAATCACCACAAAGGATTTAGAAAAATATTTTCAAGTGAGTGAAAAAAATCCTTTAGTGGGCGTTGAAGGCCGCGTGAAGTTACTCAATAATTTAGGCACAGCCGTGGAGAACAAAAAAATATTTCCCCTTGGACGTCCGGGGAGCATAATTGATTCACTTAAAGAGCGCTTTGGAAACACTATCCCTGCTCCGCAAATTTTACGCATGGTTTTAGATGGTTTAGGTTCTATTTGGCCAGGTCGTCTTGAGGCCCAAGGAGTGAATCTTGGTGATGTGTGGAAGTATTCAAAGTTACAATCCTCTCAAGAGCTAGATTCTTTGGTTCCTTTGCATAAGCTATCACAATGGATGACGTACTCACTAATTGAGCCCATTGTTGAGGCTGGGTTTAAGGTGACGGGAGTTGAAGATCTTACCGGCCTTGCGGAGTATCGAAATGGTGGCCTCTTAATTGATTCTGGTCTATTAAGTTTACGCAATCCAGAGGATTTAACTAAGAGTTGGGAGCCTAGCTCAGATTTAATTATTGAGTGGCGAGCTTTAACAGTGTATTTGCTCGATCAAATTGGGGCTCAAGTGCAAGCGGCTATTAAAAAAACTCCTGAAGAGTTCCCTCTTGCAAAAGTGTTAGAGGGTGGAACTTGGTGGGCTGGGCGATTTATTGCAAAAGAAAAGCGTCCTGCAGATGGTGAGCCGCCGCTACAAATTAAAAGTGATGGAACAGTTTTTTAAGAGGTGAAAATGGAAAAAGGTAAAGTTTTAGTACTCTCGCACCCTTTACTTAAACATAAACTTGGGTACTTGCGTGATAAAAACACAAGTTCAGCTGAGTTTCGTGAACTAGTTAAAGAGATCAGCCGTATTCTTGCTCACGAAGTAATGCGTGATTGGCAGGATATGAAAACTGTGGATATTGAAACACCAATTGCTAAAGCAACGGTGGACCGAATTCAAAATGCTCCGGTTGTTGTCTCAATTTTAAGAGCAGGCAGTGGAATGCTTGATCCTGTGCTCTCCATGATTCCATTTGCAGCTGCGGGCTTTATTGGTATTTACCGTGATCGTTTTATTAATAACACGGTTGAGTATTATTTTAAGATGCCAGCAGACATAAAAGGGAAAATGGCCATTTTGTGTGATCCGTTGGTGGCGACCGCAGATACGATGATCGCAGCCATTGAGCGTCTTAAAAGTTATGAAGTTAAGCAAATTAAAGTTCTTAGTATATTAGTTAGTCAAAACGCCATAGATCGAATTCATGAAAGTCATCCTGATGTAGATATTTATACATTAAATATTGAGAATGAAGTTAATGAGCACGGTTACCTCGTGCCTGGTCTTGGAGATGCCGGTGACCGACTATACCAAACAAAATAACAAAAGCCCTTATCTCATTGGCGTTGCTGGTGGGAGTGGTTCGGGCAAAACTTATTTTGCAAAAGCTTTAATGAACAACTTAGGGCTTAATTTCTGCTCTATTGTTTATCAAGATAGTTTTTATATTGATCAATCTCATCGTTTTGACTTTGATGGTGGATCAGTTAATTTTGATCATCCAAGTAGTATTGATTTTAGTTTTTTAGGCCGTTGCTTAGCGCAGCTTAAGCAGGGCCAAGCCACAGAAATTCCTATCTACGACTTTGTTACACATAAAAGAAAACCTGAAACTGTGAGCTTGCAACCAAAACCTATTATTATTGTCGATGGAATTTTAATTTTTAATGCTCCTGAGGTTCGCTGTCATTTAGATGATCTTGTTTTTTTTGATACTCCAGAAGAGCTTCGTTATCAAAGACGCCTTGAACGCGACGTTAAAGAGCGAGGCCGTACACCCGATGGAGTGAGGGCCCAGTTTCTTCAGCAAGTTAAGCCTATGCACGATCAGTTTGTTGAACCTTCAAAAACTCATGCTCATACCATTGTTTCAGAACTCAATGATTATGACAGAGTTTTAAAAGATTACTCTGCAAGATGTGCTAAGAAGTGTGCTGGTATAAAATTTTAAGGTCTTAGTAAAATTTTGCCCTAGTTCCTAATTGATCTTTTAGAAGCTGCATAGTTTCTTTTGAAAAATTATTTTCTTTTAAAAATACAACAGCATTTGAAGAAAACACCTGAGGGTGAAAAACTTCCTCTGAGAGATCTACCAAGTTATTGCTATACAAGTAGAGAGTCTTTAAAGTCACCAGACCATGAAAAGTTTTGTTGCTAATATGGCTGAGCCTGTTCTTACTAAGTTGTAGCCACCAAAGAGATGATAAATCAAAAAAGATACTTTCTGGCAGCTCAGTAAATTTATTAGAGTGTAGAGATAAAGATTCGAGCTTTCTAAGGCCTTTAAACAAGTCCTCTGGCAGTTGCGTTAGTTTATTTTCTTCAAGGCTAATTTCTTTTAATTTAATTAAATTGCGAAATAACTCTTCATGGACTTCCGTAAGTTGATTTCTACTTAAATCAATTCTTTCTAACAAATAAGAATCTCTAAAAAAGTTTTCAGGTAAAGAGCTCAATTGTAAATCTGAGAGGCTAATATTTTTTAATGATTTAAGACCCACTAAAAAATCTTTTGGTAGGGACCCCAAGTGATTTCCGCTAAGACTTAAGGATACTAAGCTGGGTAAATATTGAGCTGATAAAGTCTTTGGAAGATAAGTGAGTTTGTTATAGAACAGCATAAGATAACTTAAACTTGGCAAGGAGCCAAAAACTTCATCTGGAAGTTGATTTAAATTATTCTCATAGAGTAGAAGTGAGTGCAAAGATTTAAGATCTTTAAAAGCACTTCCAGAAATTTCAACAAGTTGATTTTTTGCGAGATTTAATCTCTCTAGTGCAAAGAGATTTTGAAAAGTTTTATTTGAAATGTGAGAAATACTATTTTGCGACAAATCAAGCTCTTGTAAAGAGATTAAGTCATTAAAGATTCCATCAGGCAGATTAGTTAATCGATTCCCAAAAAGATATAAACGTTTTAAGTTGTTTAAGCCCTTAAATAAATTTTCAGGCAGCTCTGTAAGCTGATTTTGAAATAATGAGATGACCTCTACATTTACAAGTCCCTGAAAGTCACTATCCTCAAGAGAGGAGATTCCTAGCATACCAAGTTGAAGAAAATCGATCTTTGCAAGATCTTGCTCGGTAATGTCAGCACAAGGCTTTTTTGTTTGTTCAACTAAGGCATCCCGCACAGCAGATGTGCGAAGACAAACATCTTTTACCAAAGCATTTGCTGAAAAAGACAAGATCATCGTGCTAAAAAATAAATTTAAAGCAATAAATTTACTCATATTTCCTCCTTGATATAGAGTTAAACTGTATTGATTCATACAGCTTATTGTCAAAGAGAATCTAGTTTGTGTATTTCTTAGGGATCTGCAGTTAAATTTAAATGCAGATCCTCTTACTAGCTATTATAATCGAATAGTAGGAACGAGGCTTTTTACTCGCTTTTTATAATTTAAATAACTATCGCCCCACTGCGTAATAAGAGACTTTTCTTCAAGTGAAACACCAAAAATTATGTAAGCAGTTACAATAAGATTAAACATAAGATGATCCATTCTCATTACAGGTGTTGACCAACTTCCAATCAGAGAGCCTGTCATTAGTGGATGGCGGTCAAATTTATACATAAGACGTTCAACAAAAGGAACTTTAGCAGAGGTTTTGTTTCTAAAATAATTAAAAGTCTGCTGTAGTCCAAAGAGTTCAAAATGGTTAATCGCAAAACTTGCTGCAAATAAATAAATCCAGCCAAATACAGCAAAGCCAATCATTAATTTATAAATTAGGGGGCTACTAATTTCCCAAATGATTTCATTGTTATAAGGCCAAAAAATAAGAACGCCCCATAAAACAATTCCAGTTAATAATACAAATAAAGAGCGTTCTGCAGCTGCAGGAATAATTTTACTAATCTTAGCTTTAAAATTAGATCTAGCCATAATTGTGTGCTGAAGTGCAAAAATACTCATAAGAAAAAGGCCGATAGCTATTTGAGTGCCAAGACTATTTGGGTAATGAATTGGTCCGGCTTCAAATGGCATAACTCTTAACATTGTAAGAATCCATCCAACAAGTGCAGAAACACCAATTAAATAGCTAACCACTCCAAATACAAAAACACTCAGATTTTTCACTCTGCCTCCTTTAGTCGCAACTGAATTTTATTTTTTAAAGCAAACTATACAAAAAGCTGAGTTAGGTCAAATCTGTAAGACCAACTTATTTAAAAGGAGTCTTATTTTGATCGATAAAATAAATCGTGATTTGAAGATGGTTTTTTGTGGGAAGCTATTTTAAGAGAAGATTTTAAGTAGATCGGTTTTTTAAAGAGGGTTCCAAACTTAAAATTTGGAACCCTCTGTTTATTTACGGATTAAGATACAACGCGTACGTTGCTAGCTTGTGGGCCTTTTTTGCCTGGCACAACTTCAAATTCGACTTTATCGCCTTCATTAAGTTGAGCACCGTCAGTGTCATTAGCATGCACGAATACATCTTTCTCGCCATTATCTGGAGTGATGAATCCGAAGCCTTTGCCCCCGTTAAAAAACTTTACTTTACCTGTTTGCATATTCTCTCGCTTGTTATTCTGAATGGCACCGTGCCACCCATTCATTTTTAACTATGTCACAATTTATCCAAGAAGTTTAATCTTTCGTGCTTTTCACGCATTGCGAATCAAAATTGAAGGGCGTAGAGAGCTTAAAACGCAGTTCGCTAGCTGAGGTACAGATGATTTGAGCTTTAGTCGAGGTCTGACAGGACTGGAGGAGGGCCTGTGCCCCCCACCAGGGTACGATTACCAAGCTATTTGATAGAGCTTTTCAAACCAAATCATAGTTTGACCATCGTGATTCATAGATCCTGAGCGATAAAGCACACCATTGTAGGCGTCATAAGTAAAAGACTCATCAACTTTTACATTGTCCATACTATAATTATAATGGCAGGTGAGATACTGCTCATAAAATACATTGGTGTGCATGTCGCACATGCCCTCACCAATTTTTGTACTAGATTGACGCTCTGTAATTTCCATTACACCAGACTCATTTTCAGCAAAAAGAAGGCCTATGTACATGGTTTTTTTCTTACCCTCTTCATCTATAAATAAATAATCAGTTTTCATAGCTGTTGCGGGCTTATTAGTTAAAATGGTCTGAGCATCGGCAAAAGTGGTTGAAACCTCGTACATCCCGGTTTCGCCATTTGCTTTTTCCCAAACCCCTTCGCCTTTAAAAGTTCCCTCTAATGCATAGGCCGAGGCTGTTAATAAAAAACTTGAAATAATAATAGAAAAAAACTGCTTCATGAATCCTCCCTTATTGTTAATAGTGAAAATCAGAGTAATTAGTTGCTTATGTTATAGCTTCATAATCTGGTGTAGAGATTGTGAAGATTTAGACGAATAAGTTTATTGCATATAAATTTGTGCAGATTTTTTAATACTTATGCTTATTAGATGAGCCATTTTTTGAATATTAGATTTTTTTAAAAGTCTTTGGTTAAGCTCCAAAAATAAGCCGTTAAATTGGGGCTCGCGGTTGTAGTGATCTAAAACATCATTTAAAAAACAATCCGTGATTCCAGAATAGGGACGATTCATATGAATCTTAAGTCCACAGTTAGTCTTCAATTCTTTTTGTAAAGATAAAGCTAAGTTTCGCTCTTTTTTTTTGCTAGGACGATACAAAATACCAATATCTGTAGGTCGAGTTACCCCTTTCCATAGAGGAGTAAAAGAATGTACAGAAATGGCAATTGTAGGTGGTATTCTCTTAACATCTTGGATTACAGAATGACGATAAGGCTCATAATATTTTTTAATGAATTCGTGTTTTTCAGCAGAGCTAAGGTGCTTTGTGTATTCTGAGAATAAGTCAGGACTTTTTATATTACGATTGCAATCAACTACAAGACGAGAAACTACTGATTTAAAAAGTTTTGCTTGAAGCAATGGTTTCATCGCTTCGCATAACTCTAAAGCACCGGCATCATAGCCCTGATGTGAATTTAAAACTCTTTGGGGAATTTTAAGATAATGAGGAGCCCAGGGCTTAGCATGCTCACAAGTTAGAATAAAACGAGACATAGACATTCTGCATATGTCTCACATCTTCTTATAGAAAAGAACAAATATTACTGTTTTGTTAAATAAGAGTCGAGTTTCTCAAAGCTTCCACTCCAGCCTTGTGTCATTCCACCTTTAGCTTTATTGAAAGTTTCACGCTCAATATCTGTAGCGTGGCCTGAAATTTCCCACTTAATTTGAACTCGAGTTTTATTAGTATCCTCTGCTTCAAGAGAAATAGTTGTTAGCATTGTCTCAGGCCAAGTCGGGGCCATTGGATGCCTAGAAATTTTCTCGTTTTCGTCACAAAAAATCTGGGTGTACACAATGCGATTGGGTTTGGTAATTTCTTGATAACTTATTTTGCCGTACATTTTTACGCCTTCAGCGTTAAACATAGAGTAAAACGAAGTGCTCCCGGACTTAATCTCTGCATGAATATATTCCATCGTAAAACCTGTGGGTGCTAGCCATTGCGATAAATGCTTTGGGTTCGTGAACATTTCAAACATCAAATTTAATGGCGCTTCAAAAGTGCGATTAATAACAAATACATCTTTTTTTGATGACTCCATTTCTAAGTACTCAGCTAGCCTATCCCAAGTAGAGTCTCCACCTGCTTTTTTGATGAATTTTTTAGTTTCCGCTGCAGCTTCTGCAGTGGCAAGAGCCATGGTCATTTCCATTTTAGTTTTTCCATTTTTTTCTGAAAAATTAACAGTCACACGAAATAAAGCAGGTTGATCATCATTAGCGCCATGATCATATACAAGGCGTGAGTACTTTTCGACTTCATGAAATACAGTCTTATTTGGATAATCAACTCCATCAGGTCCATGCATCGTATAGACCCAAGTGCCACCCGGTTTTACATCTTTGCTTTGAGTCGTCAGTGTAAAGCCACGCGGGCCCCACCACTTGGCAACTTGTTTCGAATCGACCCAGGCGTCCCAGACCATTTTTACAGGAGCATCATATATACGCGTAATATAGAGTTCATTTGGCTTGTTTTTTGCGGCCATGTTTTTTACCCTTCTTTTGAGTCATTGTTTTTAAATAAGCATCAAGTCTATCAAAACTCTCTTCCCAAAATTTTCTATATTCTGAAACCCAATCGGCGACTTCTTTAAGGGCACCGGCCTCAATGTGGCAAGGGCGCCACTGAGCCTCTCGGCCCCTTGAGATAAGCCCTGCTTTTTCTAATACTTTTAAGTGCTTAGTGATCGCAGGTGCTGAAATATTAAAAGGTTTTGCTAGCTCTTTAACAGTCGCATCTCCACGAGAGAGCTTTGCTAAAATAGCTCGCCTGGTGGGGTCAGAGAGTGCTGTAAATGTAAGAGTTAGCCTATCTTGTGTTTGCATTATAATTCACTTATCGGTTAATTAACCTATAAGTTAAATATAAATTAAAGTTTTGTCAATAGTCTTATTTTAAGACAAATATAAGCTTTGTAATTTTAAGGACTTACTTAGGTTTTAAGGGTTTGCAGTCTTTAAGAGTCTGCATAAGTTTTGAAATAACAATTGGTTTAGATAAAAAACCATCCATGCCTATATTAAAACACTTATGAATATCACTTTTCATTACACTGGCTGTAAGTGCAACTATTTTGGGCCGTTCTTTTTTGTCATATGTATCGATAATTTTTTTTGTAGCTTCAAAGCCATCCATTTCAGGCATGTGGCAATCCATGAAAATCAAATCGTATTTTTGTTGCTCAAGCTTTAATAAAACCTCTTTGCCATTTGTAGCTAAATCAGCCTTATAGCCCATTTTATTTAATAAACCGAGCGCAACTATTTGATTAACCTGATTATCTTCTGCAACTAAAACTTTTAAAGGATATTTTTGACTTAAGTTAAAATCAATTTCTGTGTTAGATGGTCTTGCTAAAGCTTCTATAGGGTCAATATCTTGTCCAACAAAAGTAAAATGAAAAGCTGACCCTTTATTAGGTGAACTTTCAAGCCAAATAGTTCCGCCCATTCTTTCGCAAAGACCTTTTGAGATCGCAAGTCCTAGGCCTGTCCCACCAAACTTTCTAGTTGTAGATGCATCTACCTGCGAGAAAGTAAGAAATAATTTATTTCTTACTTCAAGTGGAATGCCAATTCCTGTATCTTTAACTGAAATTTGAATCTCTTTTTTACCTTTATTTAACTTTTTAAATGTTGATGAAATTTCAACTGAGCCACTCTCAGTAAATTTGATGGCATTGGCAATGAGATTATTAAGAATTTGACGAAAACGATTGACGTCTCCGACTATCCATAAGGCCGCCTCGCTGTCATGCTTGAAGTAGAAATTAAGGCCTTTTTCTGACGCTCTTGTTTTAAATAACTCTACGGCTTCATGTATAGATTTTTGAACATCAAATGGTTTATTTTCAAGTTCAATTTTATTAGCTTCTAATCTTGAAAAATCCAAAATATCATTAACAAGATTAAGTAAAGTATTTCCAGATGCTTTTACTATTTTTAAGTATTCAACTTGTTGAGGAGAGTTGTTTTCTGAATTAAGTAAAATATCAACTACACCTATAACACCATTTAAAGGAGTTCTTATTTCATGACTCATGTTAGCTAAAAATTCAGATTTTGTTTGTAGAGCTGTTTCAATAACTTGATTTTGATCTGTAATAAGTTTTCTAGAGTTTAAAAGATTCCAAAAAATGCGAGATTGATTTCTGATTTGCTGAGACAAAAATACAAAATAAGATATAAAAATAATCGTAAATGCTGCTGATGTATTAAAAATTGAAATGAGATAAAATGTTGGTATTCCAAGTATTATTGCAATAAAAGCTTGAGCGCGAAACTTATGTGTATTTAGTGAAGTGGCGGCGGATGCAGTAATTCCACTGGTTATTAAAAGAAGTATTGATGTAGTTACTGAGCCAAAGCCATAAAATTTTAGAGCTAACAAACAAAAATAACCCCAAATGAGTGCTGTGGTGATTAAAAATATATCAAACAAAAATAGCCACAGAACTCTTTGTTCAGGATAAAAAGAAAGTTGTTTTTTACTTAAGAAAAATCTAAAAATATTTACCAAAACAAGCAGGCCGCCAAGGAAAATAGTAGGGTAGGTATGATCTTTTAAAAATGGAGTTAGAAAAAAAACTACTAAAAATAAAGCAATGTTTCCAATGCATCCAGAGAGTAAACGACTGCCCAGCTCATATTCAGCTTCAATTTGCACTTGTCCAGCTTTTAAAGCGTAGATAGGACTAATAGAAAGTAAGTGGGAAATCTTAGTCATTGCCTAGACGGCTCCATATAAAAATATTAGCGCTTAGTCAGGTTAGCATGTGTATGGAATCTAATCTGCAAAGTAAAAAAAATTAAATAAAGACTTAAAGCATTATGACTTTTATCTGGCTCTTTCAGACTTGAAAAAGTACTATTTTATCATTTTTTAGCTTAGATTAGTCATTTACACTAAAATTTTTTGGTCTAGATAGCTATTTTGAGAGCTTGTTTTATGATTCAATTACAGAAAGGGGATTTAAATGAAAATTTTATTGGTAATTGCATTAATCGGATTGGGACTTAGCAGTTATGCGGCGAGTACAAAAAGAAAGCCATCTTCTAGTAACTGCTTTATGCAAATAGAAAATGCTGAAAAAAGCCCATTAGATGATAAGTTCTACGATTTAGCTGATTCTGCAATTGAAGTATGTAAGAAAGAAATGAGCAATCAAAATTTGGCGAGAAAAATGGCTGCATCTGCCATTTTAGGTATATGTGAAACAGGTACTTATGGACAAGCTGGAGCAGGCGGCGACTACAACATAAAAAGTTGTAAACTTAAGGCATATAGTATTGCCCTGCTAATCTCAGATAAGTAATTTAGACAAAATCAATTACTTAAATTTTAATGGCAGAAGAATAACAAAGCGAGTATTTGCGCATTGTTTATCAATATAAAGAGAGCCTTTATGGGCTTCAATGATACTTTTAGAAATACTGAGCCCTAAGCCAGTTCCTTTGCCAGGCTCTTTGGTTGTAAAAAATGGGGTAAATATTTTCTCTGCATTTTCTTTTGAAATTCCTAGACCAGAATCTGTAATAGAAATTTCAATTTTATCATTTACAATGTGGATCTCAAGTTTGATCCATTTTTTTTCAACAGAGTTCAAGATTGCATCGTGAGCATTATTAAGAAGATTTAATAATACTTGGCTAATCTCTGTTGATCTACAATCAATTACAGCATCACGGCATGTATTTAAAACAGATAATTCAATATCATGATTGGCAATTCGCTCTCTAGAAAAAGCCATTGTATCTTCAATAATGTCTGCTGCTTTTGTGGCTACAAAGGCATCGTTCTTACCGTCGCGAGAAAAGGCTCTAAGGCCAGAGATAATTTTGCCAATTTTTTTTGATGTTTCTTCAATTATGGTAATATTTTTTTTAATAATTTCTAAGTCTGGGCTTTGATCATTTAGAATATCTTCACATGTTCCGGCTAGCATGCTAATAGCTGCTAAAGGTGTGTTTATTTCATGTGCAATACCGCCAGCCATTTCACCAAGAGTAGCCATTTTTGCTGAATACAAAGAGCGCTCTCTTTCAATTTTAATCTTTTCCTCATTCTCTATACGATCAGTTATATCCCGAGAAATGCCCACAGTCATAATTACATTACCGCTGTTGTCAAAGATAGGTGATTTGACTGTATGAAATATTCTAATTTCGCCATCATAGCGAGTCGCTGGCTCTTCTGGTATATCTAAGATTTCACCATTTTCAAATACATAGGTGTCATCTCTTACAAAGTTTTGTGTTTGATCTGGCTCAACAAATGGAGCATCAATTAATCCTTTAAGTTGTTCAGCACTCATTCCATAATATTCACAGAATTTTTTATTGGCCCAAAGGATTTTTGATTTTGGCCCTTTAACAAGAACCATGTCGCCAAGAGCATCTAGTATTTGTAAGAAGTTTTCTTTATTCTTCATCATATTTTGTCATGATACACATTTATAATTGGGGTGTTATCTTAAAAAGACTTAACTATTTTTTTAGCTTAAAATCTTATATGTGGGATGACAAAAGTCTGGTCAAGGTAAAATTAAATTTAGTGGTTTTACGAAATAATTTATGTCTTAAGAAAGTAAACATAATTGACCCAGAGCTCTTAGATAAAAGAGCTCTGTTCAGGATGTGTAGTGTATTCGATTAGGAATTCTTTTTCATCAAGGCTTCTTTCATAGGACAGCGAAAAATCTGCTTTACTATGTCGCTATATGGTTTTGCAAAAAAAGCTAAGTAAACTTCAAGCAAACCAATAACTATAGCAATAGGCAAACCATCAGGCGCTACGAATGCATGAAGAAGAAAGATATTTAATATTATAGGTGCCAGAACAATAAGTGCTAAGGGCACAAAGGCTCCAATTAATAAAAGTAGTCCACAAAGAACCTCTGTTCCTTTAAGAAGAGGGAAAAAATAACCCATAGCCATAAAACCATTCATGATCGTTGTCATATTTTCAGGCATTTCTGGTGTTGGAATAAAATTTAAAAATCCATTAAGACCAAACACAAAAAATATTAGACCTAGTAGCATCCTTGCAATTAGTGGAAGCTTTTTCATTAGTTGTATCTCCTTGTTGTTAGCTTTATATAAAATTGTACTTAAATTTTACATAATCTCAAATAAAAATATGTGCTTAACAACATAATATCTACACCTATTGCTCAATCATGATGCTTTATATAGGCGCATTGTTCATTAAAGAACAATAAACATATTCGGGAGGATCTACAGTGATACAAAGAAAGTATTCATTTTCAAACATTATTATTGGTGGTGGACTTTTACTGGCCTTAGCTGGATGTCAATCAGCACCTAAGGCAGAGTTAACAAGCAACACGCCAGAGGCAGCCATTCTAGAGGTCACTCAAGAAAAGAATAATGCTCAACAAGTTCAGGCGGATCTTTTAGCACATAAAGAGTATAAAAAGGGGGCAAGTCATCTCGCGGATGCAAGGGAAGAGCTCGACAATGGTGAAAAGGTCGAGTCTATTTTAGAAAAAGCTTCCATTGCAAAGGCTTACTTTCAAAAATCAAGAGAGATTGCTGCATCAAAAAAAGATGTTTCTGAGCCAATTTTAAAAGCTCGAAAAGCAGTTACAACAGCTGGAGTTAGAAATAGTAAAAATTTAAGTGAAAATCTCGAAGATATTGATGAAACATTTAGAGATGAGACCGATAATTTTACTACAAGTTTAGATCTGGAAGAATTTTCAAAAATTCAAAAATCTTATTTAGATTTAGAAGTGGATGCTATTGAATATGCAGAGTTGAACGGCGTTCGAAGCATTATAGAAATGGCAAAATCAGAAGATGCAGAAGACCGAGCACCACAAACACTTTCTCAAGCTAAGTTAGATGAAAGGGCAGCTACAAATTTAATAGCGCAGAATACTCATAGTCCAGAACTCTACGCAGCAAGCGTAGCTAAAGCAAATAAGTCTGCAAACCTACTTAATGCTGTAATGCAAAAAATAAAAACAATGGGTCCAGAAACAACTGAAAAAGTAGCTCTAAATTTAGTAGAGAATGATAGAAAGATTGGTCGTTTAAATGAAAACCTTGAGGCTGTTGAGGCAAATCTAGATCAGTCACAAGCAACTACAGAGAGTTTGATGGGAGCGGTTGCTGAACAAGGTGCAGAGTTGATGAGTGCTTCAGAGAAAGTAAGTTTTCAACAAGAAATGGAAAGAGCCAGAGCAAAACTTCCTCAAGATAAAGTGGACGCTTATCAACAAGGTGATAAACTTGTTATACGCTTAAAAAAGATTAATTTCCCGGTCGGTTCAGACGCTATACCTTCAGATTCAATTAGTTTACTTGAAGATGTAAGAAGCGTGATTAAAAACCTTAACCCAGAAAAGGTTGTAGTAGAAGGACACACTGATTCCACCGGAAGTAATGGTATTAATCAAAAGCTATCAACAGAGAGAGCTAAAGCCGTAGCGAGCTACATTCAATCGACAGAAAAAGATGTAGAGGTTGATTCGGTTGGTTATGGTGAGTTAAAACCCATAGCTACTAATGATACAAAACAAGGACGAGCTTCAAATCGTCGTGTTGATATTGTTATTTCAGTAAAAAAATAATAAATGAATAACAATGCCCGTAAAGACCCAAGAGAGCGCAAAAATAGAAGTATAAAATAATACTTTCTCGCTTTTTTGGGTTTGTTTTTTTATCTTTATCTTTATCTTTTTTTGCATATATAAGGATAAGGATAAGGATTTCATAAATATTTTCATGTTAAGGTATTTAAATAAAAAATATAAAATAGGTTAAATACATTTCTTCTTATTTTAGCTAGTCTTTCCGAAATCAAAAATTTTCAAAAAGGAGAGCGAACATGAAACTTTCAATAAGCATTTTATTAACGACATTTATATTGGCCTTGGCCGGTTTTACATCTAAAGCTGCTTTTTCGGACAAATCAGATGGGGAGTTTGTGACTTTGACGGGAAAAGTAACAAAAGTAGGACCTGATGCATTCAACTTAAAAGTAAATGGTAAAACAATCCTTGTTGAAATGGATGATTATGATTGGGATGCAGATGGATATAAACTAGTAGTAGGAGATAATGTCGTTGTCACCGGCAGAGTAGACCAAGATTTTTTAGAAAAAAAGAAGGTAGAAGCAGGTAGTGTTTATGTAAAAGGCTTGAACACATATTTTTATGCTAGTAGCGCTGATGAAGAAGGGGCTCCATATTTAACTACAGCATACAGCTATTTAAAAACCTTACCAGAAAATGCTTTAGTAGATATTCAAGGTAAGGTAACTGATGTTAGTGGCCGCGAGTTTACTATTGATACGGGATTTAGAAAAATTAAAGTTGATACTAAAAATTTACTTTATAATCCCTTAGATAATAGGGGCTACACTCAGATTGATAAAGGAGATCGAGTCAGAGTTTCTGGAAGAGTTGAAGATAGTTTTTTTGAAGGAAAAGAAATTAAGGCTGATTTTGTATCAGAGATTTTATAGTTCAAAATTTTCAATTAAATCAATAAAGATTCAAGAGGTATACAGTTACCTCTTGAACTATTTATTATGAAAAATTTTCTCAAACTATTTTGGCAGCACTTGGATGTAGATCGTGTTTTGGATGGGGCTGCTATCCTTTCATTTTATTTCTTGTTTTCTTTATTTCCAGGACTCTTGGTTCTTTTTTCTCTAATATCTTATATTCCACCTGAAATTATTAATGATAATTCAGTGACGTGGTGGCTTCAATATACTCCAAAGTCTATTGCTAACTTAATAAACGGTATACTGTCAGAAATCGGAGGCAAAAAAAGTGCTGGATTTCTATCAATTGGTACATTTTTAGCTTTGTGGACAGCCGGGAGTGGTATGGCTGCAGTTTTAAGGCAGTTAAACCTGATCTACGAAATTAAAGAAACTAGGGGCTTTATGAAGATTCGCCTAGTAGCCACACTCTTAACTATGGGGCTTGGGGTCTTAACTTTGGGACCCTATCTTCTATATTCGTTAGTTGAATCGTTTAGTTTCTTGCTTACATCTAACTTTAAAGATATTTCCGACTTGCTTTTTAATTTATTGCGCTTGAAATACGTTTTTTTGGGTACCCTTATGTTTGTTACTTTTATGCTCATTTATTATTTTGGCTTATGTGAGAAGCGTAAAATTAAATTTTTAGTTCCTGGTGGCATTTTTGGAGCCATTGTACTTATTTTATTATTAGCGGGCTTTGATGTTTACTTGAAAACCTATGGAAATTATCAGGCAACCTACGGAAGTATCAGTGCCGTGATCATATTGCTATTGTGGTTATATATTGCAGGTCTTGTATTACTTTTAGGAGCGGAGATAAATGCGCAGTTTGAGCGCTTTTGTACACAAGAATCATGAAAGAAGAGGATATTAAATTTTCAATAAATTTTAAATCTTTCTTATTATTTGTGCTAACCTTATTTTTTAGCTATTTTGTTAGCGCTGCGGACTCTAAAATATGTAAGAATATTATCATCAAAGGCGGCCACATTTCTCTAAATAAAAATGAGAAGGTTTTAATCTGTGGTTCTGATGACGGACCAGAGGGTTGGCAAGAAATTCCACTCTTACAAGCTGAAATTCAGCTTAAAGCAGTTTTGCAAAACGCAGGTTATCTTAATCCAAAAATTCAAGCACAATCAGGAGTTCTCAATGTTTGGTTGGGTCAACAAACTAAAATAACAAAGCTTGAAGTAACGGGAGCTCAGGGAGTTCTAGATCCTAGAAAAAAACGCAATGTTGTTGGTGAAGCACTAACACCAGATAAACTAGATGAAGTTAAAGCTTGGGCAAATTTGAAAACCAAAACCAATGGTTATGCTTGTCCAGATTTAAACGTAGAGGCTTTTGGATGGAATGGGAATGTATTTGTAAAAGCAAACCTCGGAGAGAAAAACCAAATTGGTAAACTATCTATCTCTGGCTTAGATGGCCTTAGTCCACATGTACTAGATAGATACAAAGCTTTTGAAGAGGGTGATTTTTATAATATTGAAAAAACCAGTTTAACAACTGATCGAATGTTATCTAGTGGTCTTTTTCAAAGTGCCTTTATTGAAACCGATTGTAGTAAAAATGATGTGGCTCTTTTTTTAAAAACCTCTGTAGCTAAACCTAGAATAATTCGTTTTGGAATTGGAGCTTCAACAGAAGATTTAGTTTTTATGAATCTCTCTTTTAGAAACGCAAGACTAGATGATGAGGCCTCCTCGTTTACAGCAAATCTTCAAGTATCTCAACGACTCTTAAGTCTTGCCGTAGATTCTGAGTTATATTGGTTTCCAAATTGGCATAAAATATTTTTATCTCCTAGATTTGAGATAGCTAGAGAGAATGAACCATCTTATCAAAGTGATTCGAGTCGAACAGGTATGGATTTAGGTTATAGGTGGGATGTATGGAGTACGAGGTTATTAGGTAAAATCGGGCCTACATACAACACAGTAGAAACAACACGTGGGATTGGTCCAACTGCAGAATATCCGACACTGGATGCTTCACTTACAGCTAAAAGTCACACTTATGAATTTCTATATGCACAACAATATGCGGGCTGGGAAGGCCGATTTTCTTATCGAGGGCATAGTAAGGGATTAAGTTCAGAAGCCGATGTAAGTCGCTACGATACAAGATACAAATATTTATGGAATATTGGTCAATATGCACCTCCTCTCTTTGTGCTTAGCACTCGTTTGCAAGGAACTTTTGTTGATGCTATTGAGCCTATAGATGAAGAGAGTACGGCTAAAATTCCAATAGCAGATCGTATTTTTGTCGGTGGCGATAACAACTTAAGAGGCTTTCCTAGGCAAAGCATCAGCAATGATGGAAAGGGATACCTTAGTTTTCTTTATTCAGGATTTGAATTACGATTGGTTGAAGAGCTTCCGTACAATCTGCAACCTTTTTTATTATTTGATATTGGTAAAGTGGGACTGCAAAGATATACCTTAGATGCCACAACTTTTACTTCAGAAGGAATAGGCCTAAGATGGCTTTCACCACTTGGGACAATCAGAGGTTCTTTGGCAAGAGGAAGAGTGCAAAATGAACAAGCTTTGGGTGCAACATTTCCTGAGAGATTGATGCTTTTTTTAAGTTTTGGGAAGGAGTTTTAGCATGAAGATGCTAAAAAAAATTCTCATATCTTTTTTTGCAGTCATTTTAGTGTTGTCGCTAACTATTTCTGGAACTGTGATTTGGGTCATTAATAATCCTGAAAAAGCCTGGGAAATAGCGCAGAAAAATTATCTTCCTGAAGATTTAAATATTACTTGGAGTAAAATTGATCTTTCTATCAAACATCTAAAAGGATTCAATTTTTACTTTAATTTAAAAATTTATGATTTTCGCTTGCAAAAAGAAAATCCATTTATGGATTTGCCTGCGGATTTTATCTGGCTTGAGACTTTAGTTAAGCCATTTAGCTCTGATTATAAAGTAGTTGCTCATAACTGGGAATTAAAAGCTTCAAAAGCTTTAAGGTTAAAGTTAAATTCTGAGCACGAAACCGAAGAAGAAAAAAATCCATTTCAACATTTTAAATCTTTATTAGAGGAAGTGAAAAGCTTTAGATCATTCGTTTTAATCGAAAGTATATTGGTGCAGATAAAGGAACTCAGGCTAGAGAGTAATAACTTAGATTATATTCTTATATCGCTTGATGCTGATGAAAATCGCAGTAGAGAATCAGAAATTTTAAACTACAATGCATCAGTAATATTAAAAAATAAGTTTGAACTATCTTCAGGTGGGAAAATTTACTTTAATAATCTTAATAAAGATCAATTGGTACTACAAAGCAATTTTGTTTTTGATGGTCCTGAGTTACAAGCGAAACAAGAAATCAATCTAGATTTTAAAAATGAAACTGCTAGTTTTGATATGAAAGGTCCTATTAATTACAATAGCGGTAAAACAAAAGTTTCTACCAATATTCATACAGAATTAAAAATGAGTCCACAAAGTGCTGAGATTGGCTTAGATGTAGACATACTAAATATGCCTGGAAAACAAATTAAAATTAAATCATTAAAAGCTCAGATCAGCTCTCCATTTACTACAAATATTCTGTGGAGTGAAAAACCTACGACGATGTCTTTGTCAGCTCCAATTTCACTTTATTTGTTAAACAAAAAAATGAAAAGTCAGCTAAATAAATCTTGTCAATGTGAAGTCCCTCAAGTTGTTAACTCACGCTTAAATGGCGAAATTTGGCTGTCACCTATGTTTGCAAACAACTCTGATCTTAAATTAATAGCTGATTTAAAATTTGAAGTTGATGTCATAAAAAATAAATTATTTTTATTAGATATTAAAGCTGGATTGAAAGTTAATAAAAAATTAGAGCGGTATTATTTTTTACCAAGTATAAACACAACAGCGCATATTTTGAGCTTTCAAGAAACCATAAAAATTTTAGCAGCGAATCGAATTTTAGTACCGGCTCCACTTGATGTCCTAGGTGGAACTATAAAGTTTCAGGCTGGTGGATCCCTTACAAGCTCATTAAATGGTCATAGTATTCCTATGCAGGCCACAATTGATCTAGCATCAGAGGATCAGCGGGTTGATATACAAACCAATGCCAATGTTCTGCTTGCAAAAAACTTTGAGTCAGCAAATATTGATTTAGATGTTGATGTCAGAAACTTATATTTACAGTTGCCCCCTCTGGCTCCAGTTCAAGGCACACCGAGAGTCATTTCAGACTCAAGAATTTTAAAAAGCCCAAAGACTTTAGATAAAAAAAGTACAAACAAATTTCAAGTTAACCTTACTTATCAAATAAATACAAATCGCCCTGGCGCAATTCACCTTTTATCAAAATATTTCAAACCTTACATGCCACTAAGTATTTATATTAAGCGCATTCGGAACAAAAAAAAATTGACTCGTATTAGAATTGAACCATTCGATATAGTTTACTTAAGAAGGCGCGTTCATTTGGAACATATGTCTGTAGATTTATCAAAAGTTGATCAAAATATTTTTATTGTCGATGGGCGTCTCAGTGTTAAGCAAACACTTTATACTGTTTATATTGATATTAGTGGTACATCTAAAAACCCTGCAATTCTTTTAAGCAGTGAGCCCTATTTACCAAGGTCAGAAATTATTTCAGTACTTTTATATGATCGAACGAGCGATAATTTAGCAGCAGCTGATGCGCAAACAGCAGGAGCGCTAGAAGAGGCTGTAGCGGATCGTGCTATTGGGCTTTTTGGCATTTGGGCTTTTGCCTCAACTCCGATTAAGAGCTTTTCTTATAATCCAACAACTAAGATGTATACAGCAACGGTTGAGTTAGCGAATAATGTGACCACCAGTATTGGTACTAATTGGGAAGAAGCAAGCCAACTAGAGTTAAGTAAACGTGTATCACGTAATTGGACAGTTACTGCAGCCTGGACACCTGGTGATGATGAAAAGGGTGAGCAAACTAAACTTATTTTACAATGGGAACGTCATTATTAAAAACCATAAACACATGGCAGAAAATTATGAAAAACGTACTAGTTACTGAGCTGGTAGAGGGATTGGTAGGGAGTCACTCTTTTATTTTTGGGACTTTAAAAATCTTTAAAATTAGAAGCGCAGCAGATGAAGAGAAAAAGATAACTGCCGCAGTGGGCAGTGCTCCTTTAATATCAAACAAACCAATGCAACCAGAGATAACAGCGCCAATTCCAAGCTGAAAAAAACCAAGCAAGGCAGAAGCACTACCAGCATTTTGGCTAAAGGGTGAAAGAGCAAGTGCTGCTGCGTTTGGATAGGTAATGCCGGCACAAGATAAAATTGCAAAAAGAAATATGATAGTTGTTAGAAGTCCATAAATATTAAACCACACGCCTAATAAAAATATGGAGCCAATACAAAATTGTACAAAAAGCGCATTTTTAAAAATATTTTGACTACTAAATTTACGCATTAAAATAATATTGAACTGACTGCCACCAATCATTCCCACAGCTAAAAAAGCAAAAATTGCACTATAAATTTGTGGACTAACTTGAAAGCCATCCATAAATATAGCAGGCGATCCTGCGACATAAACAAAAAGACCGGCAAAAGAAAAAGATCCAGCAAACGTATAAATATAAAATTCAGGTACGCGTAATATTATTTTGAAACTAGAAAAAATAGCTTTGGGATGAAGATCTACTGATCTATCGGCTTTATGAGCTTCTGGTAGAAAAAAGAAAATCATGGCTATAATAGCTAATGCCATAAATGTGAGAGTGGCAAAAACAGCTTGCCAGCCCCAAGCAATAGTAATGAAGCTGCCAATAGTTGGAGCAAGTAAAGGAGATGCGCTTAAAACCAACATTAAAAGTGAAAATACTTTGGCTCCTTCATGAACAGCAAAAAAATCTTTTACCATGGATATTGAAGCAACACTTGCTACACATCCTCCAAGGGCTTGCAGAAACCGATATAGCATAAGTTGTTCTACTGAGCGTGAAAACATGCAGGCAATGGACGCTAATATATAAATAAAAAGCCCGACATATATAGGTGGTTTTCTGCCATAACGATCTAAAAGAGGACCATAAAAAATTTGACCAAAAGCATAGCCAATAAAATAAGTAGATACGGAAAAGGAAACTTGAGCGAGAGTGGTTTGTAGATCACGAGCAATTTCCGGAAAAGCAGGTAAATATAAATCGATAGAAAAGGGAGTTACGGCATTTAAAATGCCAAGCATAAGAATTAAAAAGAAATTTTCAGTCTTGCTGCGGTCCTTGATGTGAATCATGAGAGTTTAAGATAGAGTGTATTGATCTTTTGGTCAACAAAAGCTAGATTCTAAACAACATA
>CAYMKD010000003.1:0-23681 GCA_964390435.1 uncultured Pseudobdellovibrionaceae bacterium
TTGATCTACAAACTTCAACGTAGACTCTGAAACAAGTCCAGAGTTAAAACCAATAATGATAGAGTCACTAAAAGACTTAATTTTTTGTGAGCGAACTTCTTCATCTATATAAAGAGCTAAGAGTTGGGCCGCTAGTCTTGCATATTCAGGTTCTTCGCTCGTAAGCAGAGAGGCTGTTGCAATACATAAGTTATCGAGCTCTTTGGTTGTGGCACCATCATATAGGCCACTTATGGCTTTGGTTGCAACCCGCAGCGGATCTACCTGAGTGAGCCCCTGACAACAGCGAACCACTCTCTCAACAATTTTAGTTACATCCACTGGCTCAAGTGTTCCATCTCGTTTACGAACTCGCATAACATGCGCAGCAGCTGATGATGAGCCTACCTGAGTAGATACCTCTGTAGTTTCTAACATAATTAACCCCTTCCTTTGTGACCCCTCAAGAAAGATCCGTCTTTCTTGCTTAAAGAACAAAACACCCCAACCACTTTGTTTTCAAGACCAAAGTGGAAAGATCAGATTCAACAATCTGTCGGTAAAAAATCAAGCCAATAGAGCTTGGCAAAGCTTGGGCGCGTTACCCATAAGTGCAATCCTTGCGCATCGCTTCTAAACCAACACCCACTAGGGGTAGGGGTTTGAGAATTTGCCTCATCAATAAGGCGTACTTCATACTTAAGAAGGCTAAAGTATTTTAAAAAAGAGTCAAATCCAAATCGAAAAATTTAATTTTTTTAAAAAGAACTGCCTAAAAGTCCAGCACTGCAGGGCTAAAAGTGCCAGTAATCTACAGTTTTATCGATAGCGAAAAGCGTTAATCGATCCATTACGCCCTATATAATGGGGACAGGATCTCTTGACACCACTAGATTTAGTTTTAATTGCATAAAAAATAAGCTTTAAGAATTTGTCATTTTATTCTTTTAAAACCCAAGAGCGGATTTTTTGCCTGCAACTCAGATCCAGTAGTAGAGCTTGGTAATTTCAATTAAGATTAGGCTGTGAGATCCTATTTTCAGAGGGTCAATATGTCATTTCTATTGCTCGTAGGATTTACAAGTCTTCTTTCATGGTCATCGCAGACAAATTTATTTCAACCAGGGGAGAGCTGTGTTGCCTGGCAAGCTCAAAAAAGAATGTATATGATTAGAAAAGTAAATCCTGTGGGCATGAACTGTAAGCTACAAATAGAAATGAATTCCGTAGACAAAAAGACGTATCGTTTTTTATTAAAGGCGGCCATTAAAGATTTTAATAGCGGAGAGGCTGAGAGAGATGAAGCTGTTTTTAATCTTTTAAAAGGAAAAAAACAGCCTCGTATTCTTATTACAACAGAGCCCATGGACTCTCAAGCATGGCATAATTTTTTAAATAATCCTAAACAAGACATGCAAGTAAAATTATCTGTAGCTGAACAAACCACTCTTATTCATGCCCATGTTTTTGTAGACTCCTCTGCTGAGGGATATGTGATAAGAGGTCAGGTGCCGATTTCTTTAAAAAGCTTAGGGCTTACAGCACCTGAGGTTGGCTATGGTGTCATTACTAAAGTATCTGATAATATGGAGCTTCATTTTCAGATTCAATCAAATCAAATAAAAGATATTGATCAAGTTTTAAAGTAGAAATGGCTTCCCATTTGATTATCTCTATAAGAATAGTTTCTATTTATATCCGCGTTTGTTCATAAAAGCCCCACTGGCTTTTAATAACCAGTTATATGGCAACAAGCGCCCAGCAAAAGTCATAGATTTTATTGAGGCTCCATAAATAGAGGTTTTTTTATTTTTAAGCGCATCGATGATCGCAAGCTTTACAACTTCAGTGGATGAGGCTTTGTTTCGTTCTTTTTCAAACTGACTCGGTCCCCCCTCGCTGGCTCTAGTAAAAAACTCTGTTTCAACAGGCCCAGGGCAAACACTTGTTACTGAAATTCCTTTAGCTTTTAGCTCATGAGAAAGACTTAAAGAAAAACTAAGTACAAAAGATTTTGTGGCTGCATATATAGCCATGTAAGGAATAGGCATAAAAGCCGCCGAACTTGCTATTTGCAAAATGCGGCTGCCGCGAGTGCAATAGGGTAGGGCCGTATGAGTTAAAGCAACCAGAGCACGACAATTAAGATCTATTTGCCCTAAAGTTTTAGTTTCATCAGCATCTAAAAAAGAACCAAACACACCAAAGCCTGCGTTATTTATAAGCCAACTAATTTGAGGTGTTTCGGCTAAGAGTTTTTGCTTAACTTTTTCTAAACTACGAACATCTGTAAGATCATAATCTAAAATTTGACAAGGAGTTTTAAGAGTTTTGGCCAGAGCTTCCAGACGATCTTTGCGACGAGCTATAAGCCAGAGTTCAGAAACTGCTCCTCGGGCGTCAATCTGCTTTGCAAACTCTTCACCAAGTCCTGAAGATGCACCGCTGATGATTGCGATTGTTTTTGTAGTTTTAGACATAACTCCCTCTCAGTATCATTTTTTGATTTGTAGTATTGGGATTGCGAAGAGCCTCTAGAGCGCAAGAAATCTACTAAAATTTGATGTGTTCCCATTTTATCACGAGTCCACTCAGGAGCTACAAGTTCATCCCAGCGCGATGAAAAAGCAGCTAATCGGTGTACGGCAACCTTTGGCGAAAGATGCTGCAAAAATAGCTCCACTCTTTGGGCATACTCAATACGCTCAATGGGAATAAATTCTTTTTTCTCATATAGTTCTGCAAGCGGAGTGTTTTTAAGTACATGAAGGTTATGAAGTTTAACATTATCTACTGGCAAATCAGAAATAAGTTCAGCAGATTTAATGATTTCATCATGAGTTTCTTGAGGAGCTCCAAACATCAAATGAACACCTAAATCAACACTGGTTTCTTGCTTAATTTTTTTAATTGCAGAAATGGAGTCTTCAGCAGAATGACCACGTCGATAAAATTCTAAAGTTTTGTTATTAAAACTCTGCACACCTAGTTCAACTGATACAAAAGATTTTTCATGGTATTTTTGCCATAATTTAAATAAAGTTGGCGAAATGCAATCGGGCCTTGTGCCGACAACAAGGCCTATTACATCAGGTTCACTTAAGGCAGCCTCGAATTGAGCTTCTAATTGAGCAATTTTAGCAAAAGAATTAGTATAAGCTTGAAAGTAAACTAAAAACTGATTGGCATTATATTTTTTTTTAATAATGGTTCTTACTTTTTCAATTTGATTTTTTAAATCTAAGGTCATGGTTTCATGACGAGCGGCCGAGCCCCAAACATCACAAAATACACAGGTTTTCATGCCTTTTAGACCTCGTCGATTTGGGCAGTCGTCAACAATAGCCACTGGAATCTTATAAACTTTGCCACCAAAGTGAGATTTATAAAAATCGCTAATGGGATAATAGGGAAGTCCTGACCAGCCTTTTTCCATGGACTCTACAGAACAAATCGTCTGGACAGTTGTCAATCAAAGATGTAGTCCACAGAAGTAATATGGATGGTCAATTAGGTAATTTTTTTAATTATTTTGAAGTGATAAGAACCAAGGATAATAGCCCTTCTTTGCGTCCTAAAACCTCATCAGGAGGACCTTTAGAGCTTATGCATAGTCATGACGGGGCCTTGAGTGAAACGCTTTATATCTATGGTAAGGCTTGTGAGAGACTCTTTGAGATTTTAGATAGACCTCAAATTCTTTCTGTTGGACTAGGGCTTGGTTATAACGAACTTTTAACCGCAGCTCTTTCACTTAAATACAATAAAAAATTTGAATTACTAAGTTTTGAAAGTGAAGAATTGCTTAAAGAAAGTTTTAAAGCTTGGCTTTTGGATAAAAGTTCGCCTCTAACAGAAATTTATAACGAAATTTTATTGAATATTTTAAGCCATCTTAAAATGCCTAATGATTTAGCTACAGATATTAAAAATCAATTATTAAATAAAGATGAATGGCAGCTTTATGGGACACTTAGTCCAAATTCTTCACCTAAACCTGTTCATGGTATTTTGTATGATGCTTATAGCAGTAAATCCACACCTGAACTATGGACAGAAGAGTTTTTGTTTTGGTTTTTAGAAAACTTCTCGCAAAAGGACTGCCTATTTGTAACATATGCTGCCACCGGAGTTTTAAATCGAATATTAAAAAATGCGAGCTTTAAAAGGCTTAACTATAAAGGTTTTTGCAGTAAGCGTGAAGCAACTTGGGCAGTAAAAGGCGATAAACTCTAGAAACTGCCCCAGAATAAAGGATGTAGGGAATATCTCTATTCTCTCTTGCAGGGACAATTAAATAGGGCAGTTTCTAATTTTTTTGTTCAGGAAATTTTTTAATGTACTCAATAATGGCCGCTTTAGACTCTAGGTGCAGACCTCCTGAAAAACGCATTCCTGCATATCCATTTGAAGACATATAAACAACTTCACAGGTTGCATGAATGGGTTGAAAAAGTTGAGGACTTTGAATCACTGCTTTAATTTGATTACCTATACTTATTTGCGATGTTTTTGTAGCGCCAAGACCACCCTCGCTAATACTAGAGAGCTCTGCTACTAAATTTTGATCATTGATCTCATATATTAAATGACCGCGAATTGGAACCCTAGGATGTTTTCTTCGGCTAACACCTAATTCATCCATAATTTTATGAATCTGAAAAACTTCTTTCCAACTACTGTATCCCTCAGTCCATATTTGAACTTCGCTCAAGTCGTTTTGTTGTTTTAGAAAAGCCATCATTTGTTCATGGTTCATAGGTTCTAACTCTTGATCTTTAACCTTAAGCAACCAAGTTCTTTTTAAAAGATCTTCAGAACTTGTCGGGTTATTTTCTTTTTCAACCTCAGATCTCCATAAATCAGGAGAAACCCACTCAGCTTGCCCGCGCCACCATATATGTGCTGAGGTATTTTTTATCAAATGATCTTCGATCTCAGACTTTGAGAAAGGGCCTTGGACCTGTTCTTCAATAAGTAGAAACCACCTTTTATCACTCATTATTAATTTCCATGAGCTGACATTTCACACATTAAGATATGAAAATAGCCCCACTGTCCTAATACAATAAGGTTGCCATTTTCTGGGTTTTGGCGAAAGTAGTATTGCCATATTGTCTCTCCGCCAGGATTAGAATCTACATAACCACTCAGATCATCGATAAAAACTTGATGTTTAATGTCATATTTAGTTTCCTGACGTGCTCTCATATCTTTTATTGTCATATTAGAGTAGGCATCTGGTTTTACAAAAAAGCCAAAAATACCATTTAAATAAAAAGAGTCTGGGTACTTCGGATTAAAATCAAATAAGATAATTGCATAATGAGCTTGAGAGGGGTCGTAAACTAAGTGGTTTCCATGGTATGCAGTATGATAACAAGCCCCACTATACAAACGTGGACCTGACTCTACACCAGAAGGGCTTAAGCCAGCCGAGTAATTTTCGACAATACGAGTCTGCTCTGGTGAGCAGCCTAACGAGCATGGCGTAAAATTAAGATCTTTTGCAAAGACATAAGCTGGCGATAAAATTAAAAATACAAATAACAACGACTTCATAAGCCCCCCTTAGACTTTTAATAAAGTTATTGTAGTTTAAAGTTGAGGGTACTCAAAGTAATTATTTATTTAAGATATGCACAGCAGTGCAAATATTGGTCAGTTTTGTTCTTTAAAGCGGCAGAGTACGTGGTATTGTGGAGCCCAGCGTGAAATTACAAGAAGATCTCTGCTAATTTATTAAACATTTCAATACTGCCATTTAAAAAGTAGTTTTTCTTAAAAAAAGATTCTTCATAGGGATATGTGTCAAATAAAAATACTGAATATCGCACCTCTGTTCCATCAAAAAGTATGTCCTTACCATTAACAAATCTTTGGTAACATTTGCCGATATACTGCAAGGATCGAAGTCTAAAGCTTTACTAAAGCCAATTGAGCTTGTAAGTAGTAATGAAGACAAAATAAGAAGTTTGAACAATCTCATATAAACCTCCTTGTTATTAATATGGTGGTTTATATGAGGCAAATTAAACGCAATTTTTGTTATAGGAATGGTAAAAATGAAATACATAATCTCAGGGACAAATAGACCAGGCTCGCGTACATTGCAAATCAGCCAAATTATTCAAAATATATATGCAAGTCATAACTCCCCGGTCGAGTTAATTGATCTACAAAAACTTCCGTTTAACGAGCTCAGTGGGGCCGAGTATGCCGATAATCAGCCACATGCTTTTAAAGAAGCTATAAGCAAAGTTGGCTCTGCCGAGGGTATAATTATTGTTGCTCCAGAATACAATGGTTCAATGCCAGGTATTTTAAAATATTTTATTGATCACTGGAAGTTTCCAGAAAGCTTTGAAAGTAGACCGGTCTGTTTTGTGGGTTTAGGTGGAATTTTTGGCGGACTTAGACCAGTAGAACATTTGCAACAAGTTTTTGGCTATCGCAATGCCTTTATTTTTCCTCAAAGGGTATTTCTATTTAATGTTTGGAACAATCTTAAAGATGGTATTATCCAAGATAAATTAACTAATGAGCTTCTAAACTCTCAGGCCGAGGGATTTATTAAGTTTATAGAGGCGCTAAAAAGTCAAAAGCTAGATGCAAACTCTAAAAAATCACTTTCCTGACGTAATATAATCTACTGGGACAAAGTCAGGCTGTAGTGGATATTTAAAAGCTCCATACTTGCTTAAGTCAGGCTTGCCAATATTGCTATAAATTTGATCCCATAGTTGGGCCAAAAGTAAGCTTGAGTGAGCCATTTGATTAATTATCATGGGTTCAAAAACAGGCAGCATTTCTTTACTAGTTGGTCGTTGAGCGGGAGTTTTTAATTTCATCCCTTTTTCTTCTTTATACTCTGATGCTTTTAAAACTTTATCGAGTTTTATAAGTGGCTCAACATCGGCGCTAAATTTTATGCTCATCCAGCGCATTTTTTCTAAGACGCTTTTAGTATTTTTAAAAGGATTTCCAAGTTGATTGGCCTTTGCGACAATTTTAGAAACTAAATCAGGACCGAATTCAGATACAACTTCTTCTTCATAAAAGGAGTGAATGCCTCCATGACCGGCCTTATAGCCATCGTAGTCATAGTAGTTATGCAGAGGCATGGATATATCACCAGTAAAGTGTCCCATGAGTCCCATATGGACCATCATTTCATAAGTGCCCTGATTATAGGGAAGACTCATATTTTGTAAATCGGGGAAACCTTTAGGTGCAGAGGATTTTTTTATAAGTTTACCATATTTAACGGATAAGTTAAAAAGCTGATCGGCTCTCCACCAAAGAGAGCCAATATCAGAATGAAAATTTGAAATCTTTAATTTGTACTCAGGGCTTTCATAGCCGAGATATTTCTTTTCTAAACTTGTGTAATCTTTAAGTGGTACTTTCTCAAAGGGAATATCAATGTATTCACGATTAAAATAATGAGTGTAATTACCTTCTTTACCAGCTTCGCCCATATTGCGCCAATAGACATCAGGCACATTGCACAAGTGTCCCATAATATGAGGACGCTTTTTTAAAAATGACCTTAAGTTATCGTTTTTAACTAAGAATACAGCAGCCTTACAAAGGGCATCGTGGCCACGTCCGCCCCAGCTCCAGGCTTTAGTTCCTGCGGTGATCAGTAAAAAAACTAAACTTATTTTAAATAATTTCATAAAAGGACCTCTTAAGTACACAGAACGCTTAAGAGGTATGAGCTATCCTGCTAAGGATATTTAATCAAGTGGTGTCAGTACGCAGTAAGCAGTTCCACGCCATTGTAGGATGACATATATTTCATCTTTTTCGATGTTTTGTGACACAGTTGTATGCAGAGGCGGAAAGTTAAGAATAGGGAAGAAGAGGGTATTTTCTTTTATATATCCCTTATGTTTGGGCACATAATTTTTGTAAATGTCCTCTATTGGTCTGGTGCGGTAAGGATTCACCTGAAAAGGGTCTTTTGAAGCTGTATTTGTAATCCATGAAGCTATTTTATAAGCCTCTCCATTGCCTTGCAGCGCAGTAATGATCCAAACATTAACCTCAGGATCAACAGCACCATCTAGAACAACACATCTTCCAGTATAGTAGTTGATCCCTTGTTTTAACTCAGGAACCACACCAGCACTAAGTTTCTCATAAATTTTTTGGGCTTTTTGTTCAACGGGACTTAGTTCGTAGGAACCAAGTGTCTGCTGTGCATAAAGAGGAAACGCAAAACTTAGAATGATTAGGGTTAAAATTTGATTCATAAAAGCCCCCCCTTGAAGATTAGGATTAGCTGTCGGTCTTTTTTTCTCTTTGGTCATCTTCGATCTTTTTAGCAACTTTACCTGATATCCCCACCCACTCAGGTAAAAAAACCATTAAGACTAAAAAAACAAATAAACAAAAGAGGAATAATCCAAGTAAGACCAACAACACAGCTATGTCTTACGAAATAAGCAATCCTAGTGTCAATCAGCGAATAAGACGCAAGCCTGCTTTAGTAAAATAGAAAGTTAATTTTAGAAAGACCTGCAGGGTATATTAGTAAATGCAATATGGACTATAAGCTTGTTCTAAAAACAAAACTTTTGCACATAGGCAGGAGAGCCATCCGCACGATAAACCTCATACCAAGAGTCATTAGCTGGAACAGTCCAAACTTTTCGCCCTTTGGGAAGAGTGTTTAAAGTGGCACTTGAAGAGCTCATTTCTTTATACATGGAACAATCACTAAGAAGTGTTCTCATGCGACTGGACTCTTTTGGTGCAATTTCTCGTTCTTGCGGTAGGTTTTGAGTGATCTCATCTGCAGGGACTGACTGGATAACTGCTGGAACCTCCGGCTCAATAACTTCAACAGCAGGAGCTGGCTCAGCCTGCGCGCCAGTTTCACCTAACTCCAATCCATACTCTGAGTACTGATTGTTTTTTGGAGCTGGACTAGCTTCTTCAACAGGTGGGACAGCGAGGCCGTCTGTGCTTTCAACTGTGGTTCCCCAAGCTAAGCCCGTGCTGCTATAAAGACTAGTAATAATAAGCAAGTAAAACATTTTTCTCATAAAATAATCTCAGTTAAATATCGGCTATTTTTGATAATCCATGAGTCCAGAAGCGAAGCCAACTAGATTTATGGCGAGTCTAACTACTTTATATAAACGGAAGTTGGTAAAATCTAATTATGCAAGAGTACGTACCTATTCAAGCTTTAGATGTAAATCCAAATTCAGTTTTGAATTTTGATTTATATTTTAGACTCCCGCTAAACGACAAATATATTCTTTATCGTAGACGGGGACATCAGATGGAAGAGGACGTCTTGCGTAGATGTTCTCACTATAATATGCAAAACTTTTTTGTACGAAAAGAAGAGTACAATGAGTTTGTTTATTATGTAGCAAATAGAATCAGCACTCTTATTTACAGTACAGATAATAAGGAACGTGATCGAATTTTAGCTGAAACCGCTAAAAATATGCTCTCAAGTACATTTAAATCAGAAGACCCGGCCGTTACCCAGGCCCTTATTCAAAACCTAAATCAAATTACTTCGCAAGTGATTGAATCTGTATTAGAGCAAACCACAATTTATGGCCGTAATACCTTTCAAAATTTAGTAAAACTAGCAAGTCAAGGAACTGACTTTCAAAGACATCCTGTCAACACATGTAGCTTTGCAGTTCTACTTTCTATAGGCATTGATTATACAAATGAACGATTGCTTGCAGATTTAGCAATGGCTGCGATCCTTCATGATATAGGGCTATCTAAACTGCCAACACACATTATTGAACGGGCTCATGACCCTAACAGTTTAAATCTAGATGAATTAAAACTTATGCAACAACACCCAATCTGGACCATTGAGATTTTGCAAGATAGGGGCGCTAAGGTTTCTGAACTTACTAAAACTATTATTTTACAACATCATGAAAGAGCTGATGGACAAGGCTATCCAAGGCAGCTTAAAAACTTTATGATTAACGAACTTGCCATGATTTTAAAGTTTGCTGATGGAATAGATCGAATTGTGAACGCGCCTAGAATTAATGACTCTTCTTTGAGTTATGAAATGCAAAAGTATGTCCAAGATCAGCGCTTTAGTGGCAGTATTACACCAGATCTGGTAAAAAGATTGCAAAGAGTGATCCTATAAAAAAAGCCCCTCTTTTTACAGAAGGGCTTTTCTAGTCTTAACTATTTAGAGTAGTTTATTACCAAACTAGAATTGATGAAATTCTATCATTTAAGTAATCACCAACATAAGACATATCTCTATTGATGATGTAGCAGTTACCTCTTAAATAAGCGTCAGTACAAACTTTTGCAGTGCGAGCTTTACCAAAGAAGCGAACTGAAGAGATCTCGTCATTTAAGTTAGTACTTGCAAGGTTCTCATAGTTTCCGCCAACTTTAATACAGATAGATTGGCCACCATAGTTTGCATGTTTGTAAAAGCAAGCTTGACCTGAATTACCATTTCCGTTGTCATGATCATCAGTATCAACAACTACACGAACCATCATTACACGGATATTACCTCTTAATTTGATCTGCCATACGCCATTATCATCTTCTTTATTAGGTAATCTCATAACAATACGCTCGTAAGTGTCAGGATCTTTACTGTTGAATTCATTTAAACGTCCA
This sequence comes from uncultured Pseudobdellovibrionaceae bacterium, assembly GCA_964390435.1. GTDB lineage: Bacteria > Bdellovibrionota > Bdellovibrionia > Bdellovibrionales > Bdellovibrionaceae > CAYMKD01. The sequence continues at coordinate 10,624 of CAYMKD010000003.1, forward strand.
CCAACAGTTTGTGTATCTGACTCGTAGTCGCCAACCTTTAAACTCGCTTGTCCTTGACCATGTTTACTTTTTGCAAATAACACAACTCTTTTAAGCTCAAGTCGATTTGGTTTAATATTGAACTGATCCTTAAGATCTTGTTTTAGATTAAGTACGCTTTGGCCATCATAAAATTGATGCCGATAATTAATATCGTACCTCTCATTTTGTGCTGCATTTGAACTCAGTGCTGTAGCTAATGATAGCCCCAACATAAGTAATAAGTTTCTCATGGTCTCTCCTTTTGTGAATCGCTGAGTAAGCTCAACAATTTTTTATTTCTACATTTCTGATTAGCAATAGAAGTGCCAAGCTAAGTGGAGACATTTTGCACCGGAAATTTCTTTTTTAAATTTATGGTGTGTGCAGGAATAAAATTTAAAAATAATTTTTTTCCATTCTTAGGGCGGGCGGCGCGTCATATGTTTTTATATAGTTTATTTTTTTATTTAAGAAGTTTGAGCTATTGAGAGTTAATTAAAAACATCAATCAAATCATAAGACGCAGAGCCATCAAATTATAATTAATGTAACATAATATAACTTATCGGTGATTTATATATATGCAATTTAGCTTAATTTTTCAGCTTTTTACTACTTAACAGTGGAAAAAAGGCACTATTAATTATACCTCATCTATATGAATAAAAAAGTCTGGTGGGCCGAAGGTCTTAAGTTCGAATGCCAAGGTTCGGGTAAATGTTGTACATCGCATGGAGAATTTGGCTTTGTTTTCCTAACCAAAAATGATCGAAAACTCATGGCAAAACATCTTGGCTTAACCACCAGACAATTTATTTCTAAATATTGCGAGAAAACCTCAGGACAATGGCATTTAATTGAAAGAAAAGATAATCCTGATTGCCTCTTTCTAAAGAGCAAGCGCTGCGGAGTCTATGAAGCAAGGCCCGTACAATGTCGAACTTGGCCCTTTTGGCCCGAAGTGATGAACCCTAAATCATGGAAGAAAGAAGTTGCAAGCTTCTGTCCTGGAGTTGGCAAAGGACGTCTATGGAGTTCTGAAGAAATAGAAACTCAACTAAAAATTCAAGCAAGTTCAGAAAAACAACTTTTTTAAATGGAATCTAATCAAACTTAGATATATTAAGATAGGTTTGATTAGATTTTTTTAATCAAAATAAACTCTATCACCCATTTGAGAAAACAAGAGCTTTTTTGTTTCCTCCGTTAGAGGGTTTCTTAAAACATTGACCTCTGTATATCCTGTTTTAAACGATTCAAATACTAATTCACTAAAAGTAGATAACTTATTATCACTTATACTAATATATTCTAAGGATTTAAGCTGCTTAGATTTACTAAATATATTATCAGGTAACATTTCTAATTGATTATCGCTTAAATTAATATTCTCAAGTCTAGTAAGGCCATTAAATATACCTTCGGGTAAAGTTTTAAATTGGTTTTTACTAAGATATAAATAAGTTACAGATGTTAAACCATTAAATATACCTTCAGGAAGCTCTTTAAGATTTGTATTTTCAATACGAATTTCCTCAACACCCTTTCGACCCATAAATATTTTCTCGGGTAAAGTCTCAAATGGATTATTACTTAAATTGATAATTCCAAAGCTCATTTCCCAAAAAATATTTTCCGGCAATTCACTAAGTAAATTATTACTTAAATCAAAACTTTCTAAATAGCGTAAGGGATCAAAAATTCCAGCTGGTAAAAAATCTAATTGGTTGTCGTTTAAACTAAGATATTCCAAGCTTGAAAGGTTCATGAATATCTTCTCTGGAAGATGTTTTAGCTTACTATAATTTAGACCTAAAATTTCTAAATTAGGCAGATTTTGAAATACATCTTCAGGGAGAGTTTCATATGAGTTTCCGCCAAGTTCTAATATATAGAGTTCTTTTAAATCCGCAAACATACCAGATTGAATTTCAGAAATTTCATTGAAAGAAAAAGAGAGCTTTTCTAGTTTTTCTAAACCTTTGAAAATCCCAACTGGCAAGAAGTTAATTTTATTGCGATGAAGTCTTAACTCCCTTAATTCTTTCAAATTCCAAAAAATGTCTTGAGGTAAAGTTACAAGAGAGTTGTCGCCAAGGTTTAATATTCGTAGTTTATTTAAACCTTTAAAATCGCTTGTTTCAATTCTTTCCATTCCCAACTTTGAGGCATTCAATTCAATAATTTTATTTAAATCTTCATCACTTATATTTTCACAAAGTTTATGTAAGTTAGATTCTATGGCAAAACGTATCTCTCTTGTACGCGAGCAAACATCATTTGCAAAAGCACTAAAGGATAAAACAGAAATGAATAGATTTACTAAAGTGATTAATTTAATCACAACTCTCCCCTTCTTCTTTAAAGAATTGCTTTTTTAATCTATTTCTTTACCTGATAAGGTCAATAAAAAAATGCGGTTGATTTTACTAAATTTTAGTAGATATTTGAATTAAGTCTTCTACCGCTTAGAAACACTAGGATGATGTTTAATATAAAATCTTAACGGCCATTGACTTGCCTCGCCTGCATAATCAACTCCGATTCGAGGACAAGATATAATATCATTTTTGCTAGTTTTACATGAAGCGTCTTCAATCCACAAAGGCGGTTGAAAAACATTTTTGCCATTAAAATCTTTGTTGATCTCAAGAATTCGACATAATTTACCTGGTCCATTCATTAAACGACTTGAAGTTTGAAGATTAAAACCAGAAAGGGGCTCAAGTGCTCGTATGAGCACAGCCTCTGGTTGTGTTTCGTCGCGAGTGACGATGTTTAAACAATAATGCATTCCATAGATCAAATATACATAAATGGTTCCTGCAGGACCATACATGGCTTCGGTTCGAACTGTGCGTTTATTTTTGTAAGTGTGGCAAGCCGGATCATTGATACCAAGGTAGGCTTCTGTCTCCACTATTTTTGAAATTAAAATTTCACCCGTGGATTTTAACCTTAATAAATTACAGCCTAATAATTCTTTGGCGACTTGTTTGGTTGATCTGTTGTAAAATTCTGAATTTAAAATCATTAACTAACTAATTTTAATACAACATTACTTTGAAAATATTCTTTTTTAAACTTTTCTAAAATTTCTTCGTTTACTTTATCGCTTGGCTTAATAAAAAGCCTTACAGGATTAGATTGTCCTTTAAAAAGTTTTGAACCCAGCTCAAAACATCTTGGTGGCATTGAATTTAGTTCTTTAATAAATCCTTCTGAGATCATAACACTAGAGCCAGGTAATTCATGACTGAGCTTTTCAATTCTATGAACTAAATCAATATCACTTGAGGTAGAATCAAAAGATTTTTGTGTGACCTCTCCCTGTGGAGTTGAGATTTTTGCTACATGCAAATCAATTAAACAATTTTTAGCAAAATGCAAACCAATACCACACTCAATACTTAAGCCATGAAGTTGATTTAAGCCATTTAAGTAAGATCGAAACTCCGAACTCACAGCAAGAGCAGCCTCACAAGGTTTGACTGAACCTTCAATCATTCCAAAGTGTGCATAAGCAGAATCGCCCGAATGAGATTCACGCCAGCCACCATAACGTATTACCAACTCAGAAAACTGTTGAATAATTAATTTTCTTGCAGGTTTTCCCTTAATAAACACATCATGAAGATCTGCACTATTTATTAAGTCAAAAGTCATAACAGCAAGATCTTTTTGCATTGGAAACTTGCTTGTTTTATTTTCTAGAATTTCAAGTACAAAAGGCGGCACCCATGCCTCTAATTCATGTCTTAATTGGATCTCTTTTTTTGCACTCTCTTCTAATTGTTTTGTCATATCAGTGAGCTTTTTATTTTGCTCTTCTAATTCTTTAGATTGTTTTTTTAATGCTTGCTCTAACTGGTAACGATCAAGTCCCTGCTTCACTCGATTAACCAGATCATCCGTATCCCATGGTTTACGGATATAATCTGAAACTTGAGCTGTTCTAACAGATTCTATAATCAAATCTTCGTCTGAAAATCCTGTTACTAAAAATCTGATTGCGTCAGGACAAATCTTTTTAACTAACTCTAAAAAGCGAACTCCTACCAAACCAGGCATTCTCTGGTCAGAAACCACTAAATGCGGGTTCAAGTCAGCAATTTTATCAATGGCTTTAAGCGGATCTGTAAAAGTATGTATTTCCCAGTCTTCAGGCATAGATGCCTCAAATATTGTTAAATTATTGGCTTCGTCATCAACATATACAACTGTTGGTTTCATGCCGCCTCCCTTATTTCATCCGTAAACTTAAGATGATGTGGAATGAGGATTTTAAACTTTGTTCCTTTATTAAGTTCGCTCTCAACTTCTACCCTGCCCTTAAGACGATCAACTTCTTTTTTTACAATATGCAATCCAAGGCCAGTCCCCTTGCCAACTTCTTTTGTAGTAAAAAATGGATCAAAGATTTTTTGCTTTACGTTGTCAGGGATCCCCGCGCCAGAATCTGAAATTTCAATTGATAGGTTTTCATTCACTTTTAGAACTCGAATTCCTAATTTACCAGTTTCTCCCATGGCATCAATTGAATTGGTAATAAGATTCATAAGTATTTGATTAATTGAAATTACATTTATAAAAGCACTTAGAGTTGGATCAACTTCACATGAAACTTCAAATTTTTGCAGCTTTGATTTTAATATAGTAAGAACAGATTTAACCACTTCTTCTAAATTAACTTCTTTTTCTTTTGCTTGATTTAGGCCTGTAAAGTTTCTGAGACTTTTAACAATCTCTACGGTATATTGAGTACCATCTTTTATAGCCTTAATTAAAGGCTCAAATTTTGAATACTCATCAACACTCATCGATTTAGATAGCTTTCTTTCTAAGGGTACCAACGCTCCATTCACATAGTTAATTGAATTATTTATTTCATGGGCCACACCAGCGCTGAGAGTACCAAGAGATGCTAATTTGGCCGATTGCACTAACTCTGCCTGAGCTAACTGCAAGTTATTTAATGTAGATGTAAGTTGTTTTGTTTTTTCTTTAACTTCATTTTCTAAATTTTCTCTCAAGTAGTCTCGTTCAACATAAGTTTTAATAATCTTGTCATTAACTGCCAATGCCAAACTCAAAAGAACACCCACCATGCCAACTGATAATAGTGGCACTCCATTTGTTATGCCCATTATGAAAAAAATATCGTTGTGTCCTGAAATAATAAAAATAAATGCAGCTGCCAACTTAAAATAAGCACTTCTCGTATCTTCATGAATTGCAATTTGTTTTGATAGTTGCACTCCTGCATAGATTACGTTTGCCAAAGCAAATGCAAAGGGAATGGTAGTCCCTAACTGAATAACATCACCATTAGCTCCAAAAATGATAAAGCCTTGAGCTACAAAAATGCTGGCAAACAGTGCATACAAAAGTGGATATGAAATTAACTTTTCTACTTTTAATGCATTTATAATAGCATAAATCCCAACCCACAAAGCAGAGTCGGCCACTTTATGAGCTGTGAGCATTGATACTGGCAGAACAAAGGCCGGAGCCGTAACACAAATAAAATAAATAGAAATACAAATGCAGGCAATAAAAACACTGATTGTGAGCTCATTGCTTACTTTTCGCCAAAAAATAACAAAACAAAATATTGATAAAACTATTAGTGAAAATGCAGCTCCAATATTTAGGGTATCAGTAAAAAAAACATTTCCACTTGGACTTGAATCTATTGAAGGAACAGATGAGATTCTGGCAAAATAACTCGCATAGGAATACACTTTCCACTGCAACACAGTACCAGCAACGACACTTTCACAAGGTAAAGAGGGACTATAATAAAATGAGTGCGCTTTGCTAAAATCAGCATTACCAAATTTGTAAATTTCTTTGCCATCTAAACTAAAAACATGACTTCCATGTACAACGGAAGGAAAGTGAATGTAGCTTTCTGGCTCTTTTTTACATTGCTCTACTAAACTTGTGTTTTCGGCAATAAAGACATTATTTGATGCACCTTTTACATTCGACCAATCTTGTATAATCGTCCAATTGTTAGTGAAATTAGCTACTATAGGGCTAACACCAAGAAATGCAGATATGCATAAAAGTATCTTGGCGGCAATTTCTGTCATAACTAAGCGGCATCTTCAGTTAGTAGTTTAGATTGATTATCATTAAATTTAAAGTCAGCCTTAATCATAGCTTTTTCTAAGCAACTAAGCACGTAGTCCAAGTCTGATGTATTATGACTTGCCATAATGGTAAATCGAAAACGACAATTTTTACGACTTACTGCTGGATAAACTATAGGTACTACAAAAATCCCATCATCTAAAAGACTTTGATAAATTTGTCCTAATTTTTTTTCATCTCCTATTGTCACAGGAATAACAGCTGTTTCATGTGAATCCGCAATACTATAGCCTAAACCCTGAAGCCCTTTTACAAAATGCTGAATATTACTCTTTAAAGTTTTTAATAGGCTTTTATCCTCTCTAAAAAGTTCAAGAGATTTTAATGTTGCAGCAACCGTTGATGGCGCTAATGAAACTGAGAATATATGAGCTCTTGAAAAGTGTTTTAACCAATCTATAAGCTCTACAGAACCGACAGCAAAGCCACCAATAGTTCCTGATATCTTAGAAAAAGTACCCATAATTACATCAACATCTTTTAGTATTCCAAATTTTTCGCAAGCACCTAAACCCTGCTCACCAATCACTCCAAAAGAGTGCGCCTCATCGATCATAACTCGACAATTATGATCTCTAGCCGTTTTCATAATTTTATCCAAAGGTGGAACATCCCCATCCATTGAAAATACACCTTCTGAAATAACTAAAGCTCCATTATGCTCTTCACGTTCTTTAGTTAAAATTTTATTCAAATGATTTTGATCATTATGTTTAAAATAACGAGAGCTTCCTTTTGACATTTGCATTGCATCGTGAATAGAGGCATGCGAAAGCATATCAGCACAAATAAGATCTCTCTCTCCAGTCAAAGCAGATATAATGCCAATATTGGCTACGTAGCCAGAGTTGTAGAGTATTGCTTTTTCACGCTTAAACATTTTAGCTAAAACTTCACAAAGTTCTTCATGAAGGTCTGTTATACCAGTTGTCACTGGAGACCCAGTTGAACCAAATCCATAAGCATCTAATGCTTTTTTTGCAGCTTCAGTAACCTCTGGATGTGACGATAGCCCCAGATAATCATTAGAACCCATAATGATGTAATCATTTCGATTATTTTTACGTTTGCGCTGGAGATTAATTCTTGGCCCCTTTGAGGCTTCTCTCACAGTGTGGTAACCATACTTGTCGCTTTTTTTCCAGTCTTTATAAAAAGCTTGAAATTTGTAAAGCTTATCAAATAAATCTACGTTAGAAAAATCACTCTCAACAAAATGCGCAAGTGAGAACTTATCGTTACTTAATTCCAGCTCATAACCAGCACCATTCTTTGATGAAAAATCAATTTCTAACATTCTTGACAGGGGACCATCTAGTGGAACCTTTCCATCTACAGTGGAAAAAGCAAATACTGTTTTATCTGACAGCTTCTCAGCTCTTCGTATGGCTAAGCGGCCTAGAGTCACCTCATTATTTTCACTCCACACAATTTTTGCCGCAGGGGCAATATCTCCTAGAGTAAAAGGCTCTGTGTCTATGAGATCGCTTGTAAATCCGGAAATGCCTGCAAGTGAGCAATTATCAACTGTAAGTTTAACTTGCACTCCAGTATTAAACTCAACAGTGAGCATAACTTGCTTTCCATCGGCGACTTTATAACGTTTATGACGAACAGCTTTTTGAACAGATTTCATAATTTACCCCATCAATTCGCTCTACAGATCGGCTTTAAGATGAGTAAACTTAATGCGCCTAGTCCTGTATTAAGGTCTAGAAACTGGAGATTAACTTATTAACGAATGACAGGATTTTGCAATGACCATAACTAAGCAATTTTTTTATTTACAGAATTTGATGAGTTAATAATATAGATCTCTGCTTCGATAAATATTCTTAAAAGGTCTTGGTCTAGCTTTCCAGCCTTTGCTTCCATCTGCAAAATATCTAGCGCTTTATCTACGGGCACTGCTTTTTTGTAAGGTCGATCCATGGCAGTTAAAGCATCATAAATATCTGCAATCGTCATCATTCGGGACTGCAAAGGAATATCATCTGCTTTGACTCTTCGCGGATATCCAGAACCATCTAGTTTTTCATGATGACTATGTGCTATATTAGGAACACGAGACAAGTCTTCCGTCCAGGCAATCGCAGATAAAAAATCAAAGGTATGCGTTACATGCGATTCAATCTCTTCTCGTTCTTCAAAACTTAAAGTTCCTTTTGGGATTGATAAACGCATGCGCATATCTTCAGAAAGAATATCCTGACCAATCACTTGTGACATATTGTCGATTTCTTTCATAAGGTTATTTATATCAAAATCCCCTGCTAATATATGTGGCTCATTAGCCTGCAAAATTTTTTGTCTTAATTGCATAATTGAAAATGAGAATTCTTTTATATGCTCTGCACTTGTGGTTAAAATTTCACGTGGTTTGTGACGATCACAACCACACTCAATCTCATCTACTATTTTATTCGTGATGCTCTTCCAGGCGTGATTTTCTTGTGTGAGACGAGCCATCTCAAGCCTAAGTAAGATACCTTCAAGCTCATGAGCAAAGAGCTTTTTTTCTTTCATTAAAATATTCTCTCTTACTCCGATCTTACCAAAGTCGTGTAACAAAGATGCATATCTAATCTCTCTAATTTGCTGATCTGAAAACTGAACATTCTTAAAAACTCCTGAACCAAAACCATCAACTACTTTTGCCAAATCCACTGTCATGAGAGCTACACGATCACTATGTCCACTTGTTGTTGGATCTCTAGATTCTATAGCCATTACAGAGGCTTTTACAAAACTCTCAAATAATTGGTTGATCTCTTCAGTGAGTCTTGCGTTACTCAAAGCAACAGCTGCTTGCGAAGCTAAGGCTTGCGTTAATCTTAAATCCTCTTGATTAAAAGAAGCGATTTGTTTTTCATCAAAATGACTTCGTTGGGCTTTGGTCCACATAGAATCTGGCAATTTATTTATTAATTGCAAGACACCAAGAATTTGCTGGTTAGCATTTTTTAATGGCAACACAAGCATCGATTTTGAGCGATAGTTATTATCTTGATCAAATTGCTGGTTAAATTCGTAAGGAGCTTCCTTAGGAATATCATAACAGTCTTCAATAACAAGACTTTCTCCTGTTGTTGCAACAAAGCCCGCAATACTACGATGATTTAAAGCCAATACTTTATCTTTTATTTCTGAACCCTTTGATCTTGTTGCTGATTTCAAAAATCGCATTTGCTTAGGGGACTCATTTTTTTTAAGATTCTCAATTAAATAAATACTAGCTCCATCGGCCCTAGACATCTCCATGGCTTTTTTGAGAATAAGATCTAATAAAACCTGCAAATCTTTTTCTGAAGTAAGGGCTACTCCAATATCTATTAGCGATAAAATTTTATCTTCTATATTTTGCATGCTTTGTCCTTACAACCCATTCCTATATCGACCTCTTTGGCTAAAGAGTTTACATTTATCCTCATTGTTAATTTTGACTTAAGTCCTAAGCATTGCTAACCTGATTTAAATTTTATGGGTAAAATATTAAAGTCCTTTCTCAACTCTAAATCTTTGTTTTTTCATCTTATGCTGGCTTTAGCACTCGGGTTTATCTTTAGAAGCCTAACTGCCTATTTTGTATATGGATCTCAATCATTAGACGATTATCGTCATGGCGTATGGCCTGCTTACCAATTTTTTAGAGGAGAAACTATTGATCTCCCCGACTATCGCAGCCCCCTGCTAGTCTGGGGGCTGGGTCTATGGCTAAAGATTTCAGCTTTATTCTCTGTAACAACTCCTGTTGCTCAAGTAAGATCCATGTATTTTATTTTAGGCTTAAACTCACTCCTTATTTTGCCGGCCTTTTATTTATGGTCTAAAAATAATGCAAATAAATTATTTGCAAGCCTTGGCCTTTATGTTCTGTCTCTACATGCATTTATGTCCTTTATCTCAACCAGATCATTTGGTGAAGCTCTTGCTATGACTTATGTAACCATAGGCCTTTGTCTATGCGAAACAGGCCGGCAAAATCTTGATAAAAAAGAAAACCAATTCTGGCTTTTGCTGGGCTTTTTAAGCCTAGGGCTAGCAACCTTGCTTAGATTTCAAGCAGGCCTTATTTATGTCACTTATATGACTTATTTTATATATCAGTTTAATCTTCGGCTTTTAGCTATTGGTTTTTTTGCAGGTATAATAAGTCTGCTCGCACAGCTAGGCATTGATATGGCCGCTCACCGAGTTCCCTTCGAAACTATATTAAATTATTTTAAAGTTAATGAGAACATCGGCCCTCAATATGGCGAAAGCCCTTGGTATGCTACTTGGTTAACAGCTTTACTTATGATGTTAGTTCCATTCTCTTTTGGTCTTTTTAGATATTCTAAAAGACTTTGGTCTCAACATAAAGCGTGGATAGTCTGTGTTCTTGTTTTTTTATTTTGCCACTCACTCATTTCTCATAAAGAAGAGCGCTTTATTTATCCTGTTGCTGGAATGCTTGCTCTATTTTTAGCATTTATGTGGGCTGAAGATATAAAGGAAAACCGCAGTCTATCTAGTTGGATACTTGTCGTAGTTAATTCTATTTTTCTATTATTTATCAGCTTCAACAATACACAAAGCGGAGAAATTGAGCCTATCTCAAAAATTGAGGCTCGATTCAATAGGTTTACTGTTTTAGATAAAGCCTCTCCATTACTTGAAAGCTTTGTAAGAGATTATTACTTAAGACCTCCAAATCAAATTTTAGATTTAAGAAACCAAGCTCTTAATGAGAACTATTTAGATAACTCAGATGCACTTAAAGAATCCGATGGACTTTTACTCATAACCTCTCAAGAAGAGGTTAAAGAAGAGTTACTTTTGTTGGCCTCAAAAAAGACAGCCCTTTGGTCTTGTGAAGATTTACAAGAGGCGGCTTCTTTTATCGACAAGTTCATCTATCACTTTAACCCTGAGCGAAATCAAAGACGAAGACCTAGTTGGTTTATCATTTGCGTCAGAAGTTAAATATTACTTCCTAGCATTATCAAAAAGGTCCTTAAAAGCCCGCGCAGCTTTAGGAAGATTTTCAGCCCAATCATTATGAGCATCGTGATCTGATCCATCACTAATGAATTTAACTGCGCTGAAGGCAATCCCCTCAAGCTTACAAATCTTTGCTAGAGCATAAGCTTCCATCTCAACAACATCACAAGGGACTCGACTTTCTGCCATTTCAAAACTATCACCAGTGCCACAAACCCCTGTAGCCAGCCCTTCAAATATTGGCGCAAATTCAATAGTTCCACCAATTTTATCAAAAGGCGTTACTCCGGCAGCAAAACCGATCCCTGTTAAATCCATATCTCTTTGTACAAACTGATGACATTCAACAAGTTCGCATGTTTTAAAACGACGACTTCCAGCAGTTCCAAAATTTATTACCAACTTTGGTTTAGCTTCTTTTATTGCTTTTGTTAAATGGTAAGCCGCATTGATTTTACCAATACCCGTATAGATGACTCTTGATTGCAGTTTCTCGAATAGCCCTTGTGCCTCCTGTGGCATAGCAAAAACTAATAGAATATCCTTTAAGTTAGTATTGGATAACAGAGTAAATCTCCTGTCCTTTAAATTTATATTGATTTAAAAATGTAAGATTAATTAGTACTGCGGCAGAAATAACTTCAAACCCAGCACGACCACATAAATCTATGGCCGCATTGAGTGTTCCTCCAGTAGCTAGAACATCGTCTATTACTAAGACACGACCTTGACCTGGCCCCAACTCTAAAGTGGCTTCACCATACTCTAATTTATATGAGTGACTGACAACTGGAGGTGGCAATTTGCCTGCTTTTCTAATGGGCAAAAAACCTTTTTTAAAATGGCTTGCCAAAGCTGCAGCTAAAATAAATCCTCTAGACTCAATACCTGCAAAAATATCTACCTCAGACAAATTTGCAGCTTCACCTAGTTTTTGAATTGCATAAGTAAATGCTTCATAATTTCCTAGCAAAGGCGTGATATCACGAAAGAGAACGCCTTTTTGCGGAAAATCAGGAATGTCTCTAATATAGTTTTTCAATTCCATGCTGGTTTTCTATCATAGGACTTAATTTTGATCATTAATAATGATTATGCCGCAATTTACCAAAAGCACCTTAATTAAGAGTTTTCCATTGATTCCTTGCGAAGAGCCTATTTCCTGTTAGAATTTTTTTAAACACGACCTTTATCAAGGAAGATAGGGACTATGAAATATAAATATTCATCCGTCTTATGTACTCTTACACTCATATTTAGCTTTAACTCTCAAGCTCAATATAGCAGAAGCTATGAGCTACCGCCTGAGGAGCTTGAGCAAAGACTTAAAGATCTTGAGCACACTCCTCTCTATAAACCAGTCGAGGAGAGTTGGATAGATCATACAGAGAACTGCTGGCATAAAAGAATCTACGTGCCTGTGTATGATCCAAATACAACCTCTTGGCGAGATATTACAGCTGTCATTCGCATCCCAGAAATTGAAGCTGCCATGCCCGCTGTTCTTGTCGTTCCCACTATTGAAGGTGCCGGTATACCTGAGTCCCGTATCGGCAATGAGCTTTGCAGTCGTCAAATCGTATCTGTTGTAGCTGAAATTAACTTAGCTCCTGAGCCAGGTGAGAATATTGACTGGAATTTTTACGATCAAACTACCAGACTTAATATCGTTAGCTTAAGAACTCTTGTGGACTACATGTCTACTCACCAACAAATAGACTCATCTAGAATGGGCGTTATCGGCCTTAGTCTTGGAGCCGTTATGACTTCACAACTCATTGCTGTTGAACCAAGATTAAAAGCCAGTGTTATTGTTGCAGGGGCTGGGGATAACGCCAAGATCATTTCTAGAACTAACCAAGACCTTGTAAGTTCAATCCGTAGCCGCCATATGT
>CAYMKD010000004.1:0-23556 GCA_964390435.1 uncultured Pseudobdellovibrionaceae bacterium
TATTAATGACATTCTAGAGGCTTTAATTAAAATAGAAACTGAACTGAGCACTTTAGAGAACTCTGATAAACATTTAACCGACTTAAAAAATAAAGAGCAAAAAATAAGCGCAGAACTTTTAAAAATAGCTGACAAACTTCATGAAAAGCGGCGCAAAGGGTCCGTGGTTCTTAAAGAGAGTGTGAATGCTGAACTTGCCGATCTCAATATGAAGGGCGTTACTTTTGATGTAAAAGTTGAAAAGCTTAAAGAGCTTTCTGTATCCGGCATGAGCGATGTAGAATTTATGAGTCGCACATCAGCTAAAGATCCAGCAAGATCTTTAGCTAAATTTGCCAGTGGTGGTGAGCTCTCCAGAGTTCTATTGTCTTTAAAAAGAGTGGTTGGATCTTCTGACTTACCTCGTACTTATTTATTTGATGAAGTCGACACTGGTGTTAGTGGAACTACAGCCGAAAAAGTTGGACGAAAGCTGAGAGAGATTGCAAAAGATGGCCAAGTTATTTGCGTAACACACTTGCCACAAGTCGCCGCCTGTGCTGATTCTCACTTTTATATTCATAAGTCACCTCAAGACAAAGGTGTCTCTATGGCTGTGGTAGAGTTAAAAAAACCAGATCGAGTTAAAGAGCTCGCTCGCTTGATTTCTGGTGAAAAAGTTTCTAAAACAAGCATTGCCCATGCCGAACAACTTTTAAAAGAAGCTATCCTCTAAAGGAGTCCTGTGGATATTATTTTTTCTTTTCAAGATTACTGGTGGTTTTATTTAGCTTTCACGGCTTTTGTTCTACTTATTTTGATCCTCGATTTAGGAGTTTTTCATAAAGAAGCTCATGTTGTTAAATTTAAAGAAGCCCTTGGCTGGAGTATCGTATGGGTCACTCTGGCCCTAATATTTAATGTCTTGTTTTACTATTACTGTTTAAATAAATTCACCACAGATCCTCAGTTTTTAGCGCTGACTGATTTTGATGGGGCAGCTCGCGCTAAACAACTTGCTTTAGAATTTCTTACTGGCTATGTCATGGAAAAGTCTTTAGCCGTTGATAATATTTTTATATTTATTGTTGTTTTTTCTTACTTTGGAATACCAGCGAAGTATCAGCATCGTATTTTATTTTACGGCATCATAGGGGCTCTTGTTTTTAGAGCTATTTTCATCGCTCTTGGTGCAATTCTTATGCAGTACAAAGCTGTGGTTATTTTCTTCGGAGCTTTTTTAATATTAACTGGCATTAAAATGATGTTTTCTACTGAAAAGGAAATTGAACCAGAAAAAAATCCCTTAATAAAACTTTTAAAGCGCTTTGTTCCAGTTACACCCACACTCCACGGACAAAACTTTTTTGTGCGTCTTAATGGTATTTTATTTGCCACTCCTTTATTTGTGGCATTAGCTTTTCTAGAACTCACCGATATCATTTTTGCTGTGGACTCTGTTCCTGCTATCTTTGCTCTGACTAAAGAGCCTCTAATAGTTTTTACATCTAATATTTTTGCTATTTTAGGCTTGAGAGCCATGTTTTTTATGTTGGCAGGTGTGATTGATCAGTTTGAATATTTAAAATATGGCCTAGCTGCTGTTCTCATCTTTGTAGGGCTCAAAATGACGTGGCTTAATGAAGCTTTTCATGGCAAGTTTCCTATTTCATGGTCTCTAGGGATTATTGCTTCGCTCATTGGTGCTTCAGTTATAGCTTCGCTAATAGCAAAGCGAACCCCATCTGCTCATAAATAATTAAATTTTAATAAACTACAAGCGATGCCAGTGAATTCCACTGGCGTTGATTTCTAGAGCCATAGGCTCATCAAGCCAACTTCCTAAATTGATTGAGCGAATTTCTTTTCCATTTGAATTAAAACTATAGTCATCCTTAACATGCATATGACCTGTAATGAGTAGATCAAAATGGGGGTCTATTTTATGTGACTTCTCTGCGTAGGTTCGAATCATTTTACGCAAAAGTTCTTCTTTCGATTTTCTAACCACAGAGCTTCTTTTTCGTGAAGCTTCGCTACTTTTTTCACCAAGAAGAGCGACCAGCTTGCCTGGCAAATTGTAGGATAAGAAATGCATAAACTTACTTCTTAAAAAAGCTCTTAAACGTAAATAAGCTTTATCATCAGGATTGATAAAATCTCCATGTTCAATTCTAACCTGATAAGAGCCTAGCGAGATATACTCTTTATCGGTAAAAACTTTAATGCCATGCTCTTCTTGCCAGAACTTTTTTAAATGCAGATCATGATTACCTTCAAAGTAATAGACCTGCACACTGCTTTTTACTATTTGGCTTAACTCGTGAACAATAGGAGCAAACTTTTGTGCAAAATAATTGTGATCTGCAATCCAAAGGTCAAAAATATCACCAAGCAAAAATAAATGAGAAGCCTCTCGCTCTCCATTTTGTAGAGAACGCAAAAAGCCAAGTAGTTTTTGACTACTTGGCTCGTCCATTGTTTTTAAATGTATGTCAGATATAAACCATGCGTGCAAAGTGCCTCTGACTATCGACCTTTACCACTCTCATTGTCAAGGCCTTGGCGCTTTCTGATAAAAGCTGGTATTTCAAGACTTTGATTTGAAAATGGAGACTTAAGAACCTCTCGAGCCATGCGTCTTGCTTCCTCAAGATTCCCTTCTTGTTGCTCCATATTCATACTCAATTGCTCTGGTTGTGCATTTGATTTTGGCTGAGTTTGGCCATCTCTAAAAGCTTTAGCCTTAGCTAAAAGCATGTCCCTAGCAAGTTGTGGCTCATCTTTTTTCTCAGCAGCAAGAGGAGAAATAGGAGTGGCCTCTTCACTTGGAATAGGTGGCAACTCAAACTCTGCTACTTTCGGCTCTTCATATGTAGGATGAGCCATAGTTGGAGCTTGAGGAGCTGAAGGCATGACCGGCTGATGAGCAGCTACTTGTGCAGCTTCACTTTGTACTTGCTGCCAATTTGGTTGAAATGTAGCCGCAACAGATGCTGGTTTTGCATTTTGAGATGCTGACAAATTATCATTTGTAAAAGCACGGCTTTCTTTATGGCCAAAACCAGTTGCAATAACCGTAACACGAATCTCATCAGTCATTGAATCATCAATAACCGCACCAAAGATGATTTCAGCATCTTCGTGAGCTGCTTCAGTGATGAGAGTTGAAGCTTCGTTCACTTCAAATAGACTTAAATCAGGACCACCGGTTACATTGATGATAATTCCTGTTGCTCCGTCGATTGCAATATTCTCTAGAAGCGGAGAAGAAATGGCTGCTGTCGCTGCCTCAATGGCACGATGCTCACCACGAGCTGCTCCTGTACCCATGATGGCCATTCCCTTAGCCGCCATAACGGTGCGAATATCTGCAAAATCTAGATTGATAAGTCCGCGAATATTAATAAGATCTGAAATCCCTTTTACGGCTTGTAATAAAACTTCATCGGCTCTTTTGAAAGTTTCAAGAAGAGGTGTCTTCTCAGCAGAGATAGAGAGAAGTTTTTGATTTGGGATAACAATAAGAGTATCTACATTCTCTTTTAATTCTTGCAAACCAAAGTCAGCATGACGTTGACGTCGTTTGCCTTCAAAAATAAATGGTCTGGTTACCACACCGATTGTAAGAGCTCCAAGCTCCCTGGCAATTTTGGCTACTATTGGAGCTGCACCTGTTCCTGTACCACCACCCATACCGGCAGTTACAAAAACCATGTCGGCACCCTCTAGGTTTTCGACAATATCGTTGTAAGATTCAATAGCCGCTCTTCGGCCAATGTCTGGATTAGCTCCAGCTCCTAAACCTTTTGTGAGTTCAATTCCTAGTTGGATTTTTCTGTTAGCTTTGTTGGCATGAAGTGCTTGCATATCTGTGTTCGCAACAACAAACTCAACACCATTCATTCCGCCCTCAATCATGGTTGCAACTGCGTTGCTACCACCACCGCCGACACCAACAACTTTTATGTTGGCTCCGATGTTAATATTTTCTTCAAGCTCGAACATAGCTCCCCCTCGTATTAATTAAAAAATCTGTCCCAAAAAGTCGCGCACTCGGCGTCCGACTTCGCCAATGGATTCACCAATGGACTCATGAGACTCGTGATAAGTTTTTAAAGATTAATCTTCTTTTACACCATAAAGAACCAAGCCCACAGCTGTAGCAAAAGCTGCTGACTTAACGACTTCTGTCAAACCGCCAATAGTTGTTGGCTGACCTTTGCGCACAGGAATATCAAATATAAATTCTCCCATTTCGATGAGTCCTGAAAGCTCACTGGCTCCTCCAGTTAAAACAATTCCAGAACCAAGAGAGTGCATGAGGCCACTTTTTTGTAGATCAATGTGAATCAATTGAAGAGTTTCTTCAGCGCGTGGCTCGATGACTTCAGCAAGATCACGCATAAGAACTGAGCGTGTTTTACGCCCACCAACACCTTCAACTTCTAGACTTTCTTTTTCATCCACCATATTTGCAATGGCGCAACCATACTTTTTCTTAATTTCTTCGGCGCTGACTTGCGGAGTTCTTAAGCCCACAGCAATGTCGTGAGTAAAATGATATCCGCCCACTGGAATTACAGAGGTTTGTGCCACACTGCCATTTACAAAATAAATTGTGTTACAAGTTCCGCCACCCATATCGATCACACAAACACCTAGGTTTTTTTCATCATCACTTAAAACAGCCAGCGACGATGCCAACTGATCTAAGACTAAGCCTTTTACTTTAAGGCCTGATTTCTCAATGCATTTACGCATATTTTGAATCACAGTTTGATTGCCTGTAACAATATGAACAGCAGCCTCAAGACGAACACCACTCATGCCAATAGGATCAGAAATTCCCTCTTGGCCGTCTACTTTAAACTCTCGGGGCAATACATGTAGAACACTACGATCTGCTGGGACGGCAACTGCTTTAGCAGCCTCGAGCACTCGAGAAATATCTTGCTCATTCACTTCTTTATTTTTAATGGCAACCATGCCTCTAGAATCAAATGATTTTATATGAGAGCCAGAAACTCCAACCCACACTTCATCAATCTGGTAACCTGACATGAGTTCGGCTTCTTCACGAGCTCGTTTGATGGCTTCTGTTGTGGCTTCAATATTGACGACAACACCTTGTCTTACACCTGCATTGGGTGCGCTGCCAACTCCAGCAATATCTACCTGACCGTCTGCTCGTAGAGAGCCAACAATCATTACAACTTTTGTAGATCCAATATCTAGCCCAGCAATCAAAGGTGCTTTGGCGACAAGTTTGCTCATCCTTGATGTCCCCTTTAATACGGCTATTAAACTCAACCAAAGCCTAACAGCCAGGGCTAAAAAAATCCTTTTTTGAGCAAAAGTAGAGTTATTTCTGTACTTTGGCCTCGCCCTTAGCTAAAAGCTTAGGGCTCGTTGCGCAGCTTGACAAGGACTTTCTTAGAGAAATCAGCGTCAATGACGCGCCCTTTAAATTGATGTGCATCCATGTATTCGATGACTTGTCCCACTCGAGAGGACTTAAGTTCGAGATGATTTTCTCCTAATCTAACTTGAATTCCTTTTTGTGCAAGTGACATCCAAAAGCCAGTTTTTTTATCATGCCGAATTTCAGAAATGGTGCTCTGACTGAAGGCTCCTGTTACAGGTAATTTTTCAAGCATATTAATAGCTTGGTTACGAAGCTCCAGATTTTTTTCAAAAATTTTACCACGTAAAATAACGGCATCTGGAGCTCGCACGACGGAGACTGAAGAGAGCAGAGTTCCGTCTCGAATCACCGGTCTTAAATCTCCTTTTGAATTCATGTACAAAAGTTTTACCTCGTAAGGTTTTAAGCGAATTTTAAGTTGATTGGGCCAATTACGAATTATAGAAACTTTTTCGATCCAGCTTTCTTTTTGCAGATTTTCATATATCTGCGCAATTTTCACTTCCCATAGAGCTTGGCCTTTAAGTTCACTTAAGTTTTCATCTACTCTTTGCAAAAGCGGCTTCATAAATTCCACTTCTAAAGGAGCTTGCTCAAGAACCACTTCGATTTTCTCAATGGCAAAAAAGTTTTTAGAATTAAGATAATAAAGGCCCGCAAAAATACTTGAAGGTAAAATAATTACTACAAAGATGATTCGAAACCAAAGAGTGCGCATTGTGAATTTAGTTTAACAATTAGTTTAGGGCTTCACAATGGGGCTTTAAGATCAGGCCTTTGGTTGGGACACCTCACCCATTCGTATCACTTCGGTTTTTAGCTGAACTCCTGTTTTGTTCTCCACAACTTTTTGCACATGCTCAATCACTTGCCATATGTCAGAAGCTTTAGCACTGCCGAGATTCACAATAAAATTGGCATGTTTTAGAGAAACCTGCGCACCACCAATTTGAAAGCCTTTCAGTCCACAAGAGTCAATAAGCTGTGCTGCCTTATGACCCTCAGGGTTTATAAATACTGAGCCACAACTTGGCATATCTAAAGGCTGCTTAGTGAGCCTTACCTTGTTGGCATTTTTAACTTGTTCTAATATTTGTGGATTAGGCTCTAATGGCCAGCTTAAGCCAGCTCTTAATACCACTCCCGGTTGCCAACCATGACTATGCCGGTAGCTCCACTTAAGTTCTGATTTATTAAATTTAATATTCTTAATTTGCTTACCTTCGATTCGTAAAACCTCAACCCAATCAACTAACTCACAAAACTCTCTTGGCACAAAGCTCTCACTAACTCCTGCATTCATAACAACACCACCGCCCACATCACCAGGCAGTCCTGCTAGAAATAAAGCTGGAGCTAATTTATGTTTTAAAAAAATTTTAAGTAATTCAGACTTTGTGGTGCCAGCCCAACAGGTTATATTAAGTCGATGCTCTTCTTCTTTTATTTCGCAGCCAGATAATTTTTTTAAATTAATTACTAAGCCCTTAACCCCACTGTCAGAGATTAAGACATTTGAGCCACCACCTAAAACAGTAATTAATTTGCTATTTTCTATAGACCAATGAAGAGCTTCTTTAAGCTCTTCTTCAGATTGTGGTTGGCAGAAATGCTCAGCCAAGCCCCCCACTAACCAAGAAGTGTAACGTGCCAGCTCCACATTGTTTTGAATAGTTAAACTCATTTAGACTTTAACTCACTTAATAACTCAAGACCAATCTTCCACCCATCACCAGCACCAAGAGTGACAAAAACATCTCCTGGCTTTAAGTGGGATTTAAGTTTTGCAACAAGCTCTTGATTGCGTGGCAAATAATGACAAGAAGCACTTTTAATTTCTTGGCACAGCCTTTCAGAGCTAATGCCCGCAATAGGAACTTCGCCTGCAGGATAAATGTCAGTTAAAAAAAGCTCATTGGCCTCACTAAAACAATTTATAAAATCATGCCAACAATGTTGAGTTCGGCTGTAACGATGAGGCTGAAATAAAACAACTAAGCGATTATCGGGAAACTTTTCTCTAAATGCTGAGAGTACGGCTCGCACCTCTGTTGGATGATGACCATAATCATCATAAACTTTAATGCCAGCGACTTCATCTTTAAACTGAAAACGTCGATCTACTCCCGCAAACTGTAAAAGCCCTTGACGACAAAAATCAAAACTAAACCCTGCCTCAAGACCCGTGATCATGGCTGCCGCTGCATTCAGAGCATTGTGTCTGCCCGGAATTGGCAGCTTGAAGTTTCCTATTTTATTACCCTGCTTGTAAAGTGTGTACTCACCATGACTGCCTTCAATAACGACATCATTATGTTTTTCAAATCCATAAAATAAAATTCTTTTTGGAAATTGAGCAAATAAACTTCTCACCAAGGGATCATCACCACAGACAATACACATACCATAAAAAGGAACCTTAAGAGCAAACTCATAAAAAGCATTTTGTAGGTTTTCAAAAGTTTTATGATAATCAAGATGATCACTGTCAACGTTCGTGATGATCGCAATTTCAGGACTTAGTTTTTCAAAACTTCCATCACTCTCATCGGCCTCTGCGATTAACCACTCCCCCTGACCCAAAAGAGCTGTTGACTTAATAAGTTCAAAACGTCCACCCACAAAAATAGTGGGACTAATATCGGCCTGTAAAAACACAGAAGCCACTAAGCTTGTTGTCGTGGTTTTACCATGAGTCCCCGCCACGGCAATTCCCCGCTTAAGACGCATCATTTCGGCTAAAGCTTCGGCTCTGGGAATTAAAGGAATTTTTTTTGCTCTGGCATGAGCAATTTCAGGATTATCAAAAGGCACTGCACTTGAGTACACAACAACGTCTGCATCACCGACATTAGAAGCATCATGTCCGTTATAAATTTTTACACCTAAGGAGCGTAATTTTTCAATTTGCGCATTCTCTGCTAAATCACTCCCTGAAACCTTTGCTCCCATATTAGCTAAAAGTTCAGCTAAGCCACACATTCCGATGCCGCCAATACCAATAAAATGAAAATGAGATTTTTTTAGTCGCATGGGCCTAATTTAGCGCATTATGGCCGTAAGGCAATAGTCTTAATGAACTTCCATCTCTAAGTGTCAATTTTATATTTAAATTGAGTTCGCTAGGTCTTTGGCTATTTTTAAAGCAGCCTGAGGCATGTGAAACTGACGAGATTTATCAGCATAATCACTCAAGCTCTCTGGCTTGGCCTTTAACTCTAATATTTTTTCTATAAGTCTATCAGCAGTAAGATCTTTTTGCAGAATCAAAATAGCAGCGCCTGCCTCTGATAAAACCTCAGCATTCTTTCTCTGATGATCATCAGCAGCTGTAGGTAATGGTATAAAAATAGCCGGTTTACCAATCGCTGCTATTTCAGCCACCGTACTTGCCCCTGCTCTACAAATAATCAAATCGGCCCAGGCATAGTACTTAGGCATATCAAATAAATATTCTAAAGATTCAACTGGTTTATTTAAGTTTGCATAACAGGCTTTGACTCTCTCATAATCTAATCTACCTGTTTGATGAATGAGGTGCACACCATTTAGCCAATCAGAATCCTTTTGCACAGCTTGCATTATGGCTTCATTAATAGCACGAGCCCCTTGGCTACCACCAAAAACTAAAATATTAAAACTCTTCTGAGAACCATCTTGCTTTTGAGATTTTATATTTAACAGCGAATCCTCAATTTCTTGTCTCACAGGTAAACCTAGATGATGAATATTTTTATTTTTTAAAGATTTTTGGGCTTCAGTAAAAACCACATAACATCTATCCACAAAACGAGCGAGCCAGCGATTGGTTAATCCAGGAGTTGCATTGGCTTCCCAAATAGCTGTATTAAAACCACACACTGCAGACACTAATAAAAATGGTCCTGATGCATAACCCCCAACGCCTAATACTAAATTAGGTTTAAGATCCATCAATAAACTAAAACTTTGCAACAAAGCTTTAGGGATTTTCAGCAAAGTCCAAATTTTTGCAAACAATCCACCTTGATAATTTAGTTTGCCGACATCAATTAAGTGCAGCTTAAAATTTTCTTTTGGAATAATTTTTGTTTCAAGCCCCGCAGCAGAACCAACAAAGTGAATTTCAGCTTCAGGCTCTAGTTGCAACAAACGTCTTGCAATAGCCACTCCAGGGTAAATGTGCCCCCCTGTACCACCACCTGCAATCACAATTGTTTTTCGACTCATCTTGTAGATGTCCAGCTAGCTGTGGCGACTGAAAAGTTTTTTTCTTCTCGGTTGGCTCGGTCAATAGATAATAAAAAGCCAAACAGAATGCAGATATTTAATAAAGAGCTTCCACCATAACTCAGAAAGGGCAATGCCAAGCCCTTTGTAGGCAAGAGCCCCATTGTAACGCCAACATTAATTGTAACGGCCATTGAAAAACACATTGATAAGCCAAGACTTGCTGCTCTACGAAAAGGAGTCCGGCTTTGCATAGCAATTTGAAAACCACGAAATATCAAAAACCCATACATTAATAAAATAACCATAAGGCCTATAAAGCCCATCTCTTCCGCTAAAACCGACAGCGTAAAATCAGTGTGAGCCTCTGGCAGAAAAAATAACTTTCCCTGCCCTTTACCTAAACCCACTCCAGTAATTCCTCCAGAGTGATAACTAAGCATGCTTTGAATAACTTGAAACCCCTTTTGACCAGGATCGGCCCAAGGATCTAAAAATGCTAAAACACGTGCTTTGCGATAAGCCACATTCATAACTAGGAAGTAAAATGCCGGTAACGCCACAGCGGTACCTGCTATGATGTAGCGCCACTTCATACCAAAAACGAAAAGCAGAGAAGCACCCACAATAAGAATAATCGTAAATGTTCCAAAATCTGGTTGCTTCAAAAGAGCCACAAGTGGAATTGCGATAATTAAAAATCGTACGAGCCAGCGCCACGGCGAAAGAGGTAGAGATTCTTCTTTAGCTCGCTCTTCTCTTGCCCAAAAAGTCGCTATTAACAAACTAAACGAAACATTTAAAAATTCACCAGGTTGAAAGCGAAAGCCCCCCGGCAATTGCAACCATCTAGCAGCCCCTCCTACTTTAACACCAATGCCTGGAATAAAAGTAAGTCCGACCAGAAGAGCTGCCACTCCCCAAAATACCCAGCCCATTTTTTCAATCCACTTCCAAGAGAAAGTAGTAATGAGCATCAACACACTTAATGAAATTGCCGCAAAAAAGAGTTGTCGTTTAAAAAAGTAGAGACCATCACCATAAGATTCGATTGCAAAAATATAGCTTGAACTATAAACCTGGACGAGACCTACACCAACAAGTGCTATTATAGCGAGAAGTAGGCCTCTATCCCAACGAGCAATCATAGTTGACTCACTTTATTTTATTCGCCCTCAGCGCCTGCAGAGTCAGCCTTATTGTCGCTCTCTGGAGCTTTTTCATCAGGCTTCTCGCTTGCTTTTGGGGCAGGTCTACTTCGCTTTGGTTTAGGCGAAAGCACTGAGGCATTCTCTAATGAACAACAATACATGATACCTTGATTTTCAGATGGAGTTTTAAACTGAGTCATTGTCATCGGCTTATCTGGATCACATTTTTTTGCCATTTGAACATTGAGCTCTAACTCTGTATCTGGAAAGATTTCAGCATTAATAAATTCACAGTATAATTTTGATTGTTGAACTAATCTCTCACGCTCTTTGCGCTTTTCCTTAATAACACTTGATGAGCAACCAGCCGCAAAAATTACAAGGGCAAATAAAACTGTTATCTTTCTCACATCTCACTCCATTCTTATTAGAAACCGACAATACTTAAACATTGTAAGATAAGGAGGCTTAAGATCGCAAGTTTAGAAGCTATGGTCTTTGGACTAGGATACAAGAGAGATCCTAGCCTAAAGGATGGTTAGCGGAACTTATTAACCAAGTCTTTAAAGTAATTGCCGCGCTCTTCGTAGCTGTCAAACATATCAAAGCTCGAACAACCTGGTGACAATAACACCATGTCTCCAATTCGAGATTTTTGATAGGCAATCAGAATGGCCTCTTCAAAAGTTCCAATCAAAAAAGTTTCTGTAAAATCACCTAAATCGCGATTAATACGCTCTTTAGCTTCACCAACTAAAATCAGAGTTTTTACTTTGCGCTTAACTGCATTTTGCAAAGGCTCGTAACTTAGGTTAGTGTCTTTCCCACCCGCAATAAGAATCAGGTTTTCATCAAAAGCATCCAGAGCCCTTAAAACAGCATGTACATTGGTGGCTTTGGAGTCGTTAAAAAACTGCACACCACCAACTTTACGAACATACTCGAGTCGATGCTGAATACCTCTAAAATTATCAATCACAGTTTGAACGGATTCGTGAGTGGCACCGTACTCTCTGGCAACAAGAATTGCAGCCATAATATTTTCAATCGAATGACGACCACGCATTTTCATGTTTTTAACATTATAGTATTCAATCTCAGGCCCTGTACGAACACGAATCTCATCACCGATATTCACGGCTCCGCCAATGTTCATAATTTGCGGCTCTAAAGGCGGTTTGCGAGAAAAATAAAATATTCTCCCTCGCTGAACTGCAGGGTCACGAGCCAACTCAACAACGGCATTATCATCGGCATTTAAAACACTGGTAGTTCCTTGATGAGTGTTTCTAAAAATGCGGCGTTTTGCGTTGACGTAATCTTCCATAGAGCGATAGCGATCTAGGTGATTTTCGGCAAGATTGGTAAATACAATATTATTTGGATTAAAATTCTCACAAAGTTCTAACATAAAGCTAGAGACTTCACATATGAGAACCTTAGCTGGCTTCCCCTCTCGTAAGTAGTCAGTAAGAGGTGAGCCCATATTGCCGCCCATCCAATGATCTACATTAGAAATCTTTAAAGCCTCATGAATTAAATTGGCCACTGTGGTTTTACCATTTGTGCCCGTAATTCCTATAATAGGCTCTTTTACAAACTGAGCCGCAAACTCAAACTCTCCAGTCACTTTAATTCCGTGGCTTCTGGCATAATCAAAAATCTTAAGATTAGAAGCAACCCCAGGGCTTAAGATAACTAAATCTTGAGCTAAAAAAGTTTTAGGGCTGTGACCACCTAAATCATATTTAATGTTTAGTCCTTCAAGTTGCTCTAACGCCGTTGAAAGTTCGGGTTTTGATTTATGATCAGTCACCGTAACATCTGCGCCATGAGAAGTTAGAAAGTGCGCTAGCGAAATTCCTGTTTTTCCTAAACCAACAACAAGGATACGTTTATCCTTTAATTCAGATACTTCTTTAAACATATTTACCTCAGTTTTAAAGTGCTAAGACTCAGCACGGCTAATAGGATTGAAATAATCCAAAAGCGTACAATAATTTTAGTTTCAGTTAGACCTTTTAGTTCATAGTGATGATGAATAGGAGCCATTTTAAATATTCTCTTACCTGTGAGCTTAAAGGAAATGACTTGAGTAATAACAGACATTGCCTCAACAACAAAAACACCACCTAAGAGAAGCATAAGAAGCTCGTTTTGTGTTAGAACGGCCATCATTCCTATAAATCCACCTAAACTTAAACTTCCCACGTCACCCATAAAGACTTGTGCTGGATAACTATTAAACCATAAGAATCCAAGTCCTGCGGCAACAATAGTTGCAGCTACAGGCGCTAACTCTCCAGCACCTGCTACATAAGGAATTTGTAGATACTCAGCAATTCCCATATGTCCTGCTACATAAGCAAATAATGCAAGTGTTGCTGCTGAGATCATTACTGGGACAATAGCCAAACCATCAAGGCCATCTGTTAAGTTCACTGCATTGGCCGTACCTACTACCACAAGAGAACCAAACAAAATGTAGAAAGGACCTAAATCAATATAAACTGCTTTAAAAAATGGCATATGCACAGCAGTTGAAAAATCAAAAGCATAGACAAGAACTGTTAAAATCAAAGCTGAAATAAGAAATTCACCAATAAGTCTGATTTTTCCAGAAAGACCTCGGTGATTTTTTTTGTTCACTTTCAAAAAATCATCAAGATAACCAATCAAACCAAAACCCCAAGTAGCAACCAAAACTGCCCAAACAAAGGGATTAAGCATATCAGCCCAAAGTAAACACGGAATTAATGTACTGAGCAAAATAAGCCCGCCACCCATAGTTGGCGTACCGGATTTTTTCTTATGAGATTCCGGGCCATCATCACGAATGCTCTGTCCAACTTGCTTTTTTTGCAATCGTCTAATGAAGTGCGGACCAATAAGCCAACAAATAAAAAACGCAGTGAAAAATGCAATAAAAGTGCGAAAGGTGATGTAGCGAAAAATATTTAAAGGCGAAAATTGATCGGATAACGAGTATAACCACTGGTAGAACATCGAGCCTCAAATTCTTAAGTGTGCTCGCATCAGTGATGAGCACTCTATGTTTTTTTACTAAAATCAATGGGCTCGCACTGCTCAACAAAACGCTCAAGCTTCATCCCTCGCGATCCCTTAACTAAAACTATATCTTCAGCTTTTAGCATAGAGGCCATCTGACTTGCAAGACTTTCTTCATAAGTATTTGAAACCAGTAATTTTTTTTGATCATTAAGGCTTATAAAACCACGCTCAAAATCAGCCGAATGAGGGCCATAAAACCAAACTTTTGCAAATTGAGCTTGAGCTACTTTCCGCCCCAACTCCTCATGAAGCTCCTTGGCCAAATTGCCAAGCTCTAACATCTCTGCAAAGACGGCGTATTTCTGCCCAGGAACATTGAGAGCCGAAATATTATCCAGCAGAGCCGACATGCTATCAGGGTTGGCATTATAGGCATCAAACAATATATGAGTATTATGCTTAGTTTTTAACCACTGATTGCGCCCCCAGTTGGTACGACATTGAGGCAAAGATTGCCAAATTTGCTCAGGCTTTAAACCACAAGCCAAAGCTGCCGAGCTAGCTGCCATTAAATTAGTTATATTTTGTTTACCAAAAACAGGCACCTGAACTTCGCCTTTCACTCCTTTGATAGAGCCTGAAATTTTTAAACTGTGCAAACTCATGCCTGTAAATTTAAAACACACATCAGCCTCTTGCTTTTCAGAAAAAGTTATTATTTGTGAGTTTTTTTGCGAGTATTTTTGATACATTTTATAAGTCCAAGGATTATCTAAATTGAATATCCGAGTAGCCTGTGTACCAGCTGATGCATAGATTTCCTCTTTAGCTTCTGCAATTTTATCAATAGTACCAAAGTACTCAATATGAGCTCGTCCCACCATATTCACCATAACAATATCTGGCGAAGCAATATGAACTAGCTCCGTAATTTCACCTGCGTGATTCATACCCATTTCAACTAAAGCAACCTCGTGCTCAGCTCTTAGCTCAAGCAAAGTCATTGGCACTCCCCAATGATTATTAAAACTTCCCTGACTGTAATGAACCTTCAAATAAGGGTTTAAAATAGCTGCGGCAAATTCTTTGCAGCTTGTTTTACCGTTAGATCCCGTAATTCCTACAATCTTTGCTGGCATTTTCAGTCGGTAGTGATGAGCAAAATCTTGTAGAGCTTTTAATGTATCTTTAACTTTTACAATGCTTACTTGAGATGAGAGGGTTTTTAAAGTTTCAGGAGATTGATCCACAACAAGAACTCCTGCTCCTTGCGCCACAGCTTTATCTAAAAAATTATGAGCATCAAAACTCTCACCACGAAGAGCAAAAAATATTTTCCCTGTGAGGTCTTTGCGCGTATCTGTTCCATAACCATTAAATTCAGTTTGCTTTTGACTTAAAACTTGCCCTTGGGTGGCTTCTGTTAAAAATTTAAGATTAAAATAATTCATCATCAAACCTTTTTTTGCATGTCTTTTACGACTTCTTGGTCACTAAATGTAAATCTTTGTCCGTTAATTTCTTGATAATTTTCATGGCCTTTACCAGCAATTAAAATGGCCTCCCCAGGTTTAGCTCTTTTTAGTGCCATTTCAATTGCAAGTTTTCGATCTACTTGAAATTGCACTTTGGTGTTGAGAGCTTCAGATGAAAATCCTGCACTGATTTCTTTAATGATTTTTTGTGGATCTTCACTGCGCGGATTATCTGAAGTAACGATAATCCAGTCGGCCAACTCCTCAGTGACTTTGGCCATTTGCGGACGCTTGCCTGAATCGCGATCCCCCCCACAGCCAAATACAACGCCAACTTGTGAGGCCTTTGACTCTTGTAAAGTGCTTAAGGCTTTTTTCAAAGCATCGGGAGTATGAGCATAGTCTACAAATACCGAGAAATCTTGATTGGGATTTACAAGCTCTAAACGCCCGGGGACTCCAGCAAAATTTTTTAGAGCCACTTTAAGTTCTTGCAATGTTTTGCCTCTCCACAAAGCAACAGCTAGGGCCGCCACAGCATTTTGCACATTATGTTTGCCAGGTAATGGCAACTCAAACTCCTCATCACCTTTTGGAGTTTTAAGTAAAAAGCGAGTTGCTTGAAGAGTTTGCTCTAATATTTTAAATTGCAAATCCTGTTTAGAGTCAGAACTCATCTGCGCAAAACTCCACTTGGTCACGCCTTGAGGAATCTGAGTTTTTTTAACCCAAGGGTCATCCTCATTAATAATAGCTAGTTTTTTGGCTTTTTTTGATTGCCATAAAAGCTCGGTAAAAAGCTTCTCTTTGGCTGCAAAATAACTCTCCATACTGCCGTGGTAATCCAAATGATCTCTAGACAAATTAGTGAAAACTCCAACATCAAATTCAACCTTAGCCGCACGCCCTTGCTCGAGCGCATGACTGGAGACCTCCATTGCAAGAGAGTTTGCACCAGCAGCAACAAACTCTGAGAGCCTATGATGAAGTGAGATCACATCAGGAGTGGTGAGCTGAGTGGGCCATTTTTTAGTGCCTAAATGATGATCAATAGTTCCCACGACCGCAGTTGTTTTGCCAAGGAGAGCCTCAACCATATAAGTTACCGAGGTCTTACCATTGGTTCCTGTCACTCCGACACAAAATAGGTTTTGGCTTGGATGCTGATAAAAATAATCTGCTAACTCGGCCTGGGAGATGCGGGAGCTTTTAACTTCTAAAACAGGCCCTTTAAATGAACTTGGCACTTTTTGAATATCTTCAACAATGAGAGCCACAGCGCCAGCAGCCAGGGCTTGGGGAATAAAGTTATGGCCATCCAACTTTGAACCGCGAACAGCAATAAAGAGAGTTCCTGGCAGAATATTTTGAGTTTGATTTGAAAGTGCTAAGATATTTAAGTCAGGCTTTAAATTAGAGCTATTTTGAATTGACAAAGCCTGAACTAAATCTTTTAACAACATGTTCTTATCGTCGGGTGCCAAGCACCTTTTGTAAATGCACAGCGCAATACTGGGGAAGTAAATTATGAGGCAATTAGGAAATTTAAAGTGTGTTGAAAAGCTCGTTGATCATGATGGCCCCTGGATTGTATTTTTTCATGGTTATGGGGCTGATGCCAACGATCTTGCTCCTTTGTCCAATGTGATTGCCTCACCAGAAAAGGCTAATTGGCTTTTTCCAAATGCGCCGATAGAAGTTCCCATTGGTCCAGGTTGGACGGGGCGTGCTTGGTGGCCACTTAATTTAGAGGCCTGGATGAAGGCTATGGAGCAGGGGCAAGAAAAAGATTTAGCCGTCCTCACTCCCCCTGGCTTACACGAAGCTCGACAAAATACTTTTAAAGCCCTTGCACAACTTAAAGTCCCTTGGTCAAAAATTATCTTAGGTGGCTTTAGTCAAGGAGCGATGCTTGCCACAGATTTGTATTTAAATGCGCCAGAAACCCCAGCAGGCTTGGTTTTACTCTCTGGAACATTAATTAACTCCAATGAGTGGAAACCTTTATTGAAAAACAGAGAAGGCCAAAAATTCTTTCAAAGTCACGGCAAACAAGATCCTGTTTTAACTTACACCAATGCCCAACGACTTGAGAGTTTTTTATGTCAAGGCGGCATGAAGGGCAATCTTCAGGGCTTTAATGGCGGCCATGAAATCCCTATGGGAGTTTTACAAAAATGTGGCGAATACCTAACGGGGCTCAATCTGCTCTAAAAAAAGTTGATCTACAGCCAAAGGCCTAGTTATCTGTAGCATAGTTTAATCTAGTTTAGTCAAAGTAAGTTATTGCCGATTTACATTCGTAAATAAGAATTTTATCTGGAGGAGCGATGCTTTTAAAAACTATTAGTCTTATTTTTATTTTAAATAGCTCTGTTTATGCTGCTAGCAACAATAACTTATTATGTGCTGGACAAATTAGCCATCTACTTTCTAAAAAATCAACTATAACAAGGTCTGCTACTTATAAAAAATCTGAGAAAGGGCCATACTATGTATATAGTGAGAATGAGCAGATTGTTAATCCATATAAAGATTCAGTTCAGTTTGAAATAGGAACTCTAGATCTTAAAAAGAATACGATTAGAACAAAAGATAATAATAAGTACATGTTAAAAAATGGCATTCAAGTTGAGTATGCTGAAAAAAACGTAGATCTAGTTACTAAATCTATATTAATGTTAACAGGAAATAAGGCAAAGACTATCACAATTAAACCACCACCCTATCCCAGCGGCTATCAGCCCAATACTCTACATATAGAGTATTTAGAATCAAATAATAAATGTTTTGTAACTCGGATAGAAGGATGGGGCAAGCTATCGCTTCCTGCGTGTTATAAAGTTCAACAAACTCAAATGTTAGTAGTAAACACAATTGAAGCTGCCCTTAAAGATCCAGAAAAAAAGGCTAAGATAAAGAGCGTTCTAGAAAAAATATATACTTCTAAAATTAAAGAATTACAGAACAAAAGAGCTGAAGATGGAGCGTTAAATAGTGCCAGTGAGAAGTATTTAAAATCTTATGAAGTAAAGCTAATCGCACTTAGATCAAATACTATGACAAAGGATGTTAAGGCTGATTTTGCAGAGCAAGTCCTGCTTGAAAATAAAAATAGTTTTTTAGAACAATTAGACGATCCTAATATTAAAGCAATATTTAAAGATGTTGATACTTATTTTGATCTTAAGTTGTTTTTGCGCGAGGTCAGCGAAAATTATGCCCGGGGAACAAAGCCAGCTTTGGTAAGTTTTTGTGACAATTACGGGATGGATAGTAAATCATTAAATGTGAAACTCCCACAAGAAAATACTTCAGGAGCCTCGTCTAGAGACACAGAATCTAGATAATCTAACTGTGTCATGATTGTCATTTAGACTCAATCTTTAAAGCCTGTGGCGTAGCTTTTATAAAAATGCTATCGCCAGCTTTTATCTCACCACCAATAAGTTTTTTTGCTAAAGGATTTAAGAGCTCTGTTTGGATCACTCTCTTAAGCGGCCTTGCTCCATAAAGAGGATCATAGCCTCGCTTAGCAATAAACTCATAACTCTCAGGTGAAAACTCAATTTGAATGCGCTTCTCTTTAAGTCGCTCAACCACATCTTGTAATTGAATTTCCACAATGCCTTTGATTTGCTCAGGCCCCAAAGATTTAAAAATCACAATCTCATCAATTCGATTTAAAAACTCCGGTCTAAAGTATTCTTTGAGTGAATCTTTAATCGCAATCTCTTTTTGTTCATCCTTCATTTTAGTATCAAGAATTAACTGCGAACCAATATTTGAAGTCATAATAATAATGGTGTTTTTAAAATCTACGGTGCGCCCTTGACCATCAGTCAACCTGCCATCATCAAAAACTTGAAGCAAAATATTAAATACATCTGGATGGGCTTTTTCAACTTCGTCTAAAAGCACAACACTGTAAGGTCTGCGTCTAACTGCTTCAGTGAGCTGCCCACCCTCTTCATAACCCACATAGCCTGGAGGAGCCCCAATAAGTCGAGACACAGCATGCTTTTCCATATACTCACTCATATCAATTCGTAAAACAGCTTGCTCGTCGTCAAATAAAAATTCAGCCAAGGCTTTGACAGTTTCTGTTTTACCAACCCCCGTAGGACCTAAAAATAAAAATGTTCCAATAGGTTTTCTTGGATCTGAGATTTCTGCACGAGCCCTTCTAATTGCATCCGATACTATTTCAATAGGGTGATCTTGGCCTACCACACGCTTTTTTAATTGCTCTTCCATTTTAATGAGCTTTTCAGATTCGGTTTCAAGCATTTTAGATACAGGAATTCCTGTCCACTTAGCCACAACTTCAGCCACATCCACAGGTGTGACCTCTTCTTTAAGAAGAGGCTCTTTGTTGTCATGAGCTTTTTGACTTAAATCTTTTAGGCGATTTTCTAACTCTGGCATTTTACCATACTTAAGTTCAGCAGCTTTAGCGAGATTCCCCTCTCTCTCTGCTCGGTCCATTTCATGTCTGAGAGTTTCAATCTCAGATTTAATTTGTTTTACTTTGTTAATAGCGCCTTTTTCAAACTCCCAACGTTCGCGCAAGAGTTGATTTTTGGCTTTGAGTTCTTTCATTTCACTATCAAGAACATGCAACCTTTCTTTAGAAGAGGCATCCGATTCTTTTTTTAGAGCCTCACGCTCTACTCCGAGCTGCATGAGCTTACGTTCAATGGCATCAATCTCCTCTGGCACACTGGCAATTTCAATTCGCATTTTACTAGCAGCTTCATCTATAAGATCAATGGCCTTATCTGGAAGAAATCTTGAAGTAATATATCGATGAGATAATTTTACAGCTGCGATAAGAGCACTATCGGTAATGCGTACACCATGATGAACCTCATACTTCTCTTTTAAACCACGCATGATAGTAATGGCATCCTCAACGCTTGGTTCTTGCACCATCACTGTTTGAAAACGTCTCTCAAGAGCTGCGTCTTTTTCTATATATTTGCGGTACTCATCAAGAGTGGTTGCGCCGATACAACGAAGCTCACCACGGGCCAGGGCCGGTTTTAAAAGCTGACCTGCATCCATTGCTCCTTCACTTTTACCAGCACCCACTAAAGTATGAATTTCATCGATAAATAAAATGATTTGTCCATCACTTGATGTCACTTCTTTAATCACAGCTTTAAGACGATCTTCGAACTCACCACGATATTTTGCTCCGGCAATAAGAGTTCCAATATCTAAAGACATGAGCTTTTTACCATGCAAAGTTTCTGGCACATCTCCGTTGACGATTCTTAAAGCCAATCCTTCAGCAATGGCTGTTTTACCAACACCAGGTTCACCAATAAGCACAGGATTATTTTTAGTTCTTCGCGAGAGCACTTGGACAACTCGTCTAATTTCTTCATCACGTCCAACAACGGGGTCAAGCTTGCCTTCACTAGCTAAAGCCGTTAAGTCACGGGCATATTTTTTTAAAATTTCATATTTGTTTTCTGGCTCATCGTCTGTCACTTTTTGACTCCCTCTAAGTTCTTGAAGAGCATTTAAAATAGAATCAAGTTTAACACTTTGTTTTTTAAACAAACTTGCAAGCTCAGAGTCCGAGCCTTTAAGAACAGAAAGCAGAAAATGCTCAGTAGAAATATAAGCATCTCCTAAAATTCGAGCCTCTTCTTCCGCTCCACTAATGACTTTAATAAAGCGATTTCCAATAGAAGTTTTAGAAGCTCCTGAGACTTTTGGTAGACGATTTAATTTAAGATCTATTTCAGATTTTAAGCTCTTTAAGGGCACCTGAGCTTTTTCAAGCAATCTCGGCACAATGCCCTCATCTTGCCTTAAAAGCTCAAGAAACAAGTGCTCAGGCTCAACCACTGGGTGTCCCAGTGTTTCAGCACTATTTACAGCGGATTGAATGGCCTCTTGGCTCTTTCGGGTCATTTTGTCTAAATTCATTTAAGCCTCTACTTTTCAATTGCCTATTTCTTATGTTAAAGATGAGGGCTGGAGCCATAAAGTCAATGTCGAAAAGTGCTAAAACCCCTAAAAAACTAAGACCCTCTATACGATATGACGGTATCAACCCGAGTGATTATTTTAAATATAATTTTGTATATTGTTGCGAACAGTGCAGCCATTTTGATAGCACAGAAGGCGGCTCTTGCACTCTCGGCTATTATTCGGTGCCTCATCGACAGGAAATTCAATTAAAGCATTATGAACTAAATGGAACTATGGCCCTTTGTAGATTTCTAGAGATTGATTAGATGATTTATGTACTCCTCTTATTAATTACCCTCTTCGTAGCCGGGCTTGGCTATTATTTTCTAAAAAAAATAAAATCCCCTCCTTTTAAACCAAGCCCCCAAGCCACCACTCAACTCAAAGGTTTTTACATTAATATAGAGGAGTTTAAAGTTTACGTTGAACAGTCTGGTTCAGGCCCTGATATGATATGTCTGCATGGCATTGGAGCTTCACTAAATATATGGAATCGCCTCACTCCGATGCTCTCATCTCAATTTCGCGTCACCTCAATAGATTTACCGGGCTTTGGTCAAAGCGACAAATTACCCAACGTAAATTATGACTTAGATTCACAAACCTCTAGACTTATAGAAATTTTTGAAAAAATAAATATCTCACAAGCCCTTGTTGTTGGCAGCAGCATGGGTGGCGCCATTGCACTTCATCTAGCTAAGTTGAGGCCTAGTCTAGTAAGTCATCTTGTTCTTATATCGCCAGCGACCCACCCCAAACTGATCCCCTCTTACCTGCTTCACTTAACTCCGCTATCTAAAATCTTTTATCAAAATCTTAACCCCTTTGTGATGCGGCAGATTTTAAAAAGAGTGATTGCAAAACATGATCTAATTGATGATGACCTTATTGAAGCCTACCTATCACCTTACAAAAATAAACCAGAATCTATTGTGACTTTTTTAAAGTCTTTAAGTCTTATTGGTGATGTCAGATTACCAACTCTCTTTCACGATGTCAGAACTCCAACACTCATTTTGTGGGGGGCTAAAGACCAGCAAGTGAAAGAAAAGTACATGCATGAACTAGTGAAGGTCTTAGAAAACTCGACACTCGTCGCACACCCTTGGGCTGGACATCACCTCATGGAAGACGATCCTGACTGGATCTTGCACCAGGTTTTGGATTTTTTTCTGCGTCTTAAGTCTTAATTATACGACCGATGTCCACTTCTCGCCTACAGTCCTGTCAAGATTGTAACTCAACTCCCGAATAGCTTGGTGTGACAAATAGATCGCTGTTGCATAGTTCCACAGGGATCACGGACGAACCGGAGAGATAAAGTCAATCTCTCCTAGCTTATGAAGGGAGGCCGTCAAGGATGAAACTAACAGATTAGCTGAATTAACTATCGAGTAATTTGTTAATGAACTCGTAACACAAACAAAATGGCTAGGACGCCACCTGCAAAAAAAAGCAGGAAAAATCACAAGGAGGTTTTGGATATGAAAACAAACTAATGGAGGATAACTAAATGGGTTTTAGAGTAACAACAAACATTGGTGCAATTAATGCACAAAGAAATTTGGTGAATAGCCAAAGAGCTATCGGCAAAAGCATGGCACAACTAGCCAGCGGTAGCCGAATCAACATCGCTGCTGACGATGCTGCCGGACTTGCGATTTCAGAGGGTTTAAAAGCGCAAATTCGTTCAGCTAGACAAGCAAACCGCAACGCAAATGATGGTATTTCAATGGTGCAAACTGCTGAGGGTGGTTTGAACGAAATTGGCAATATCGTTGTTCGTCTTCGTGAACTAGGCATCCAAGCTGCTTCTGACACTGTTGGTGATACAGAGCGTGGCTTCTTGGATAAAGAGGTTCAGCAATTAAAATCAGAGATTCAACGTATCTCTTCAGTTACAACTTGGGGAACGACTAAGTTATTAGATGGATCAACTCCAACTTTTGACTTTCAAGTTGGTCTTTTCAATAACGAAACAGAAGATCGTATCTCATTCGTAGCAAGTGAAAACGTAGCAACTCTTGATGCTCTTGGACTTGCAGGCTTAGATTACACTCAAAAAGAGGGCGCTCAAGAAGCATTAGCTCAACTTGATACTGCCCAAACTCTTGTTAACGGAACACGAGCCAATCTTGGAGCTCTACAAAACCGCTTAACATCAACTGTTGATAACTTAGCAGTTGCTGAGGAGAACATGAGTGCAGCTAATAGCCGTATCAGAGATACTGACGTTGCTGAGGCTTCAGCAGAGATGACTCGTAATAATATTTTATTACAAGCTTCAACTTCTACATTAGCTCAAGCGAATCAA
>CAYMKD010000005.1:0-14459 GCA_964390435.1 uncultured Pseudobdellovibrionaceae bacterium
AGGTGAATTCATAAAGGCAATCATTTGATAGGCAGTTGACTCAAAAGACCAGGCTGTTTGATTACTTAAAACATCTTCTGTAAAACCGCGTAAAGCCTGAGGAAAAATCTCTGTTTCCAACTCAGTCAAAAAACTAGAAAAAGATTTTTTATCAGTTTTAACAGAATTATAGTTATAAGTTAGTTTGTGGTGTTGGTTGGGATTACTGGCATTACTTGCCCATTGAACTTGAAATTTTTTTTGATTGCTCTCACTTAAAGCCCAATGACTTCGTGAAAGGATTTGCCACTGAGCTGAAAGTTTAGTGATTTCAGGCTCTAAAGTAAGACAATCTAAAAAAGAGGCTAAGCTTTCTGCAGATAAATTATTTTGATTAGTAATATTACTTTGATAGCAAGTCTGGCTGGCAACAGCCACTTGACCTAATAATACAAATAGAAGACCTTGAACTAAAAGATTCATTCTTCCCCCTTTTAAAGGTGAGCTATATTTTCGTGAAGAACTAAATCTCATGCTCTCTTTTGTAAAGAAGAGAATGTATAACAGGTTTTTGTATGCAAAAATTACGAGCTAATGTAAGAAGTACGATATGGACCCTTATGAAATATAAGAAAATCACATTTATAAGCATCCTAATTCTTACTTTTTTAATATGTTTCAATGCTTTAGCAACAGAAGCTCAAGTTTTTAAATATTATCTTGATCGTGAACCCACTTCACTTGATACCTCAAAGCTGCGTAGCTCAGGCTCAGGTTATTTTTTTAATAATATGCATCGTAGTTTATATAAGTTTGATGAAAAACTCCAAGAAGACTTAGCTGAATCATGCAACTGGACCTCCACCTTAGAAATGCGCTGCCGATTAAAAAAAGATCTTAAATGGAGCGATGGATCTAAGATTATTGCTGGGGATTTTGTGCGAAGCTTTAGGCATCTTATTGATCCAAAAACAAAGGCTCTTAGAAGCGACTTGGTGATTAATTTAAAAAATGCCCTACAAATTATAAAAGGCCAACTCTCTCCAAATGAATTGGGAGTAAAGGCTCTGGGCGATAATATCCTGCTTTTTAGCTTTGCTAGTCCAGATCCAGATTGGCTCTATAAACTCTCCTCTACCACCCTCTCACCCATAAAAACACTTAACTTTCCCTCCCTTGATAAAGCTCATGAACTTGTCGTTTCAGGTCCCTATAAAATTTCCTCATGGGAGAGAAATAAAAAAATAAATTTAGTACCTAATTTATATGACAAAAACTCTCATCCCCAAAGGCCCAAACTAGAGATCTATTTTATTAATGATGATTCCACAGCTTTAAATTTGTATGAAACTGGCAAATTAAGTTTTTTAAAGAGGATCTCAGCTATTCATGTCGACAAATTTAAATCCCGTTCAGATTTTCATCAAATCAAAATGATTCGGTTTGATTATTTGGGCTTTGGCGAAGCCTTAAAAGATAAAGAAAACATAAGAAAGGCTTTAAGCTATGCCATTGATTACAATGAGTTTAAAAAAATTTATGGTTGGTCAGGATTACCAGGATGCTCAGGACTACCTTCAAACTGGTACAATCAAGTACCTTGTATAGAAAGCTCTTTAACTAATGCTCAAAAAGAATTAGCTAAAACAAAAGATCCCAACTTACTTAATCTAAAGCTGATTTATTCAGAACAAGGTGGAGAAAATCATAAAAGGGCAATGCAATGGCTGCAAAATCACTGGCAACAAAAGTTAAAATTATTTGTGAATGTCCAAGCAAAAGAAAATAAACTTTTTTTAAATCAATTAAGAAACTCTCCGCCAGAAATTTTTAGAAAAGGTATTGGTCTTGATCGTCCCACATGTTTAGCTGCACTTGAGACTTTTACAAGTACATCCCTTGATAATTTTATTAAATTAAAGAGTTCTGAATATGATCAAATCGTATCCGAGCTAGCAAAAAATAAAAACTCAAAAAAACAAAAGGTTTTATGCCAAAAGGGACTAGAATACCTAATCAATCATCACTTGATAATTCCACTTGGGCCTATTTACTTCTCTATATTAATGAAGTCCGAGTTTACAGGCTGGAAGCTTAACGCACTTAATCAGCTTGACCTTTCCCAATTGCGACTAAAGGACTTAACGCACTGAACACTGTCTCATAGTGAGATTCTTTCACTATATGAAAGTTTAGCCTCAACTAGCAATAAGTCGCACCGATAAGTCTTATGTCTTAGGACTTTTGATCCTTAAGACTAATGCCGGGAGGAAGAATGGCTGACAAAAAGAATCCAGATAATATCAATAAACAAGTACCAAACAACGTAGTTCCACTAAGTCCACAAAAATGCACAGCAGATGACTGCAAAAAGAAACCAACTCGTGCTGGATTTTGTGATGAACACTACGAATGGTTTAAAGAAGGTTTGATTACAAAAGAAGGCCATAGACCTTCTGATTTTGATAAAAAATATCAAGCTTTCATGCGCCGTAAACAGCCAAAAGCTGCTTAATTTTAAAATTAGTTAGTTAAAACCCAAATAGATAAAACCCGTTAGTTTAAGCCCTTAGGTCAACCCAACTTAAGGGCTTTTTTATTGAGTATGACTTAACATTTTGTTGATTGTTTTCAATTACCATTTATGCCATTACTACTCCCAATTAATGCTTGGGAGGTTTAAATGAATAAAAAATCTGTTGTCATTACTGGAGCTGGCACAGGTATCGGTGCAGCCTGTGCACAATTGTTCTCTGAAAAAAATTATCATGTCATCTTATTAGGAAGAAGACTTGAAAAATTAAAGGAGGTCGCACAAACACTTCCCTCTTCAGATATTTATGCCTGTGACATTACTAACACGCAGCAGGTCGAGAAAGTCTGCCAAGAATTAATAAAAAAATCTCCCTACCCTATTAATTGCCTTGTAAATAATGCCGGTATTTTTGAAAGACTTAATTTTAAAGATACAACAGATCAACATTGGCAAGAGCAGTTTGACACGAATGTTTTTGGAGTAATGAAGATGTCACGAGCTCTTTGGCCGTACTTTGAAAAACAAGGACATGGCAGTATTGTGAATGTTTCTTCAACTTTAGGCTTAAAACCCCGAGCTCAAGTTGGAGCTTATAGTGCAACCAAAGCTGCAGTAATTGCCATGACTCAGGCTATGGCTCTTGAGGGTGGCGAAAAACAAATTCGAGTTAACTGTGTTTGCCCTGGACTTGTTGATACTCCTATTCATTCGTTTCATGATTTACCTACAGACGAGAAACAAAAATCTATAGATAATTTAAAAAATATGCAGCCTCTTGGCCGAATCGGCACGCCAAGAGAAGTGGCTGATGCTGTCTACTTCATTGGCTCAAATCATTCAGCTTGGACAACAGGAGCTATTTTAAGCGTAGATGGAGGAGTGAATCTAACATGAAGCGATGGCTAAGCTTAAATAAAAGCTTTAGTTGTGGTCATGTATATAATCAAAAAGACTGGTCAGAAGAGCAAAATAAAAAAGTATTTGGTAAATGTTTTTCAAAATATGGTCATGGACATGATTATACCCTAGAGGCCACATTTGAATTACCAGATTCTCTACAAACTACTCAGTCAATAGATCAGCTACAACAAAAACTTGATTTCATTTATCAAAATTTAGACCATAAATTTTTAAATCATGAAGTTGATTATTTTAAAAATAAAGTCCCTACAACTGAAAATATTGCCTTTTACTGCCTTGAACAACTCAAAAGCTCAAATCAAAAATTAATTAAAATTAAGCTTATTGAAGGCAAAGATCTTTGGACAGAAATTTATTTGTAATAAATTTCTGCATCTAAGTCCTTCCATTGACTGCCCTCTTTAATCTTAGGAGCTGTTCTCCCTTTCACCATATAGAGCTTCGAACCATCAGCTGCAAAAGTAAAATATATCGGATCAACAAGAGCACGAATAATAAAACTTGTTGGATCCATTTTAACAAGAATGGCTTTATTACCTTCAAACTCTATTTCTTTTATTTTTTTTAATCGAAATCCTACTGTTTCAAGTCGATCCCAAACAGCAAGTCGAATTTCAAGGTTTTTACCAGACATAATAACTGACCATTTACTATGAGTATAATAAACTAAACTAGGAGGTACGACGAGGTTCTCTTTGGCTTTTTCTTTAGCTGTTTTGGTTTTACCAGACTCGGTTTTACTAAAAAGTACTTGTCCTTCTTTTACTTCAATTGTACCCACTTGCTCCAATTGTTTGTGGTCTATTTCATATTTTATGAGTTCAGGGCCTTTAAAATCAGCCTTTTCAATTACAACAGGATTCATCTCTTGATCACTATAGGTAGACTCAGCATGAAAAATCCCATCAAGTTCAGTGACTTTATTCTTAAAATTATAGAGTTTTTGCTGTTTATTACTGTCTATTTTGTAAAGTTCACCAGAAATCTCTTTATCAGAAACTGCAAAACTCATTTGACTCGCTAGTAGAGCTACAGATAGAAAATATTTGAATTTCACTTTAAGCCTCCTCATTTTAAGCTTTTGCATTTAGCCTAAAGTGTTTTATATGAATCTGTCTACCGGAGATCCAACTTTGAACCAGAATAATTCAAATAACTCAGATGGAAAATTACGACTCTCTAAACTCATGAGTGAGCGAGGCCTTTGTTCTCGTAGAGAAGCTGATGAACTTATTCGTAAAGGCTGGGTTTTTGTTAATGGAGTAAGAGTTAATGAGTTGGGTTATAGAGTAACACCAGATGTTGAAATCGAACTCTCTGGTCAGGCTCAAGAAAATCAACAAAAATTAGTTACTATTATTTTAAATAAACCAATAGGTTATGTTTCTTCGCAACCAGAACCTCAATATGAACCTGCGGTGAGACTTCTTACAGCTGAAAATCATGATTTAAATGACTCTATTAAGCGACCTTTAACAAAAAAGGATTTTGTAGGTTTGGCGGTAACTGGAAGACTCGATATTGATTCACAAGGTTTACTTATCTTTACTCAAGATGGCCGTCTTGCTAAAAAGTTGATTGGTCAAGATTCCGAAATTGAAAAAGAATACCTTGTACGAGTTCAAGGCAGCTTAAGTAAAAACGATCTCCAGCTTTTATGTCATGGTATGGAGCTTGATGGTAAGGCATTAAAACCAGCCGTAGTTGAATGGATTAATCAAGATCAACTGCGTTTTATTTTAAAAGAAGGAAAAAAGCGACAAATCAGACGTATGTGTGAACTTGTAGGACTACAGGTTATTGGTCTTAAGAGAGTTCGCGTGGGTAATGTTCGTCTTGGCAAACTTGCTGAAGGACAATGGCGTTACTTAAGATCCGATGAAAACTTCTAGTTTTAGCTTACATACTATTTCGCATGCGCGTTAGATAGAGCTTTGATTGACAGATCGATGAGTGCAAATTTAATTTAATGCTATGGGAAAAGGCTGGAAAACCGCCGGTAAAATGGCAAATGCACAAAAAAAAGGCGCTGTGTTCACTAAGGTGGCTCGTGAGATTGCAGTAAGCGTTAAATTAGGTGGCCCTGACCCAGAAGCAAATTCTCGTTTAAGAATGGCCTTAGCAGCAGCCAAAAAAATCTCCTGTCCCAAAGACACTGTTGAGCGTGCAATTAAAAAAGGTTCAGGCCAGTTAGATGATGGCGCTCAGATTGAAGAAGTCACATATGAAGGTTACGGCCCACACGGAGTTGGAGTTATCGTAGAAGCTCAAACTGATAATCGCAATCGCACGGCTCCAGAAGTTCGCAATACCTTCAAATCTCATGAAGGCAATATGGGAGAGACGGGCTCAGTTGCATGGATGTTTAATCGTGTAAGCCTTGTAGAGGGTAAAAAAGAAGGTAATTTTGACCCCGAAGAAGAGGCCATTGAAGTTGGTGCCAATGAGGTTATTGCTGGAGATGATGCAAATTTTAGCTTTTATGGAAATCCAGAAGATTTAAGTCAAATAACAAAAGCTCTTACCGAACGTGGTTGGCAAATTGAAACATCTGAACTTTCATACAAGGCAACCAATATCACCGAAGTTAATGAAGAACAGAAAAAAGATGTCTTTGAGTTTCTAAGTGAACTTGAAGATCATGATGATGTCCATCGCGTGTACGCCACTCTTGAGTAAATAGAATAATTAAATTCCCAGTATTAAATAATTGCTCAAACATAACGTTTGGCACTTGCTTGCACAAAAGCAAGCTGCGTGGCCAAGCCGAACTCGCATTATTTAATACTGGGAATTTAATTATTCTATTTACTCAAGAGTGTATCGCCGCTTGAGGCGCTAACAAGCCATAAATGCTCAGCTCCACTAGAACTTGAATCTCTGTAAAGCCAAGCTTTTTCAATTTGACCTGTTACTGGACGATAAATAACTTCTTTATCAAACTTTGGATCAAACTTTTTATTAAGATTCTTTTTAAGTTTTTTTAGCGCTTCAGCCGAGCTTACTTTAATTTTATCTTGATAGTTTTTTACAGGTTTAAATTGATTTACAACTTTCACAATCTCTTGTGATTCTGGATTTACATAAAACTTTAGACCACTCTCATAAACTTCAACTTTATTTAGACGATGCTGTATTTCATAAAGTCTTTCTCCATTAGAAGTGTCACTTACTTTTACTTCTAAAGAAAATTCGCCCGGATCTTTACTAAAAATACCGATCATCTTCATTGCAAGTTGAGTCATTGACTCACCACTAACATTTTTTACTCTAATTTTTCCACCACGTAACACCACAGAATCTTCTTTAAAACGTTTTTCAAAAATCCACTCCCCTGGAAACAAACTCTTAAAATCTTGTAAATAAGGCACAAGTGAAGACTCAATTCGAGATGGTGGAGCCTTTTTTGTACGCGTACATGAAGGCAATAAAAGCAAAAATATAGATAATATGTACGTAAGAATAGTTTTTGGCATAAGTTATTACATATTAGAATGATTTAATAAGATTGTAAATACACTTATTCTTTATGTAAAAATGGGTTTATAAAGTCGGCTCCAAAAGCCTGAGCTGGTGTGAAATAACCAGGAGCCACCTCTCCTTTAAGGACTTTTTGAGCAGCGCTCACAGCAAGATCTGCTGTAAGTATGTAACCATTAGGAGTTGTCATACATTGTGATCTGCTCTCTCCACTTTCATTACTTACCCAAGCTTGAATTCGATAATTAGAACTCAAAGTACTTTTTAAGCTAGGCCCCTTG
Source organism: uncultured Pseudobdellovibrionaceae bacterium (assembly GCA_964390435.1). Classification (GTDB taxonomy): domain Bacteria; phylum Bdellovibrionota; class Bdellovibrionia; order Bdellovibrionales; family Bdellovibrionaceae; genus CAYMKD01. The sequence continues at coordinate 7,198 of CAYMKD010000005.1, forward strand.
TATGTATGACTAATCAAATTTTGCAAACCGACTCGTAATGGCAACCAATTTAAAACTTTATGACCTCTCTGCAAAAGCTTCATAATTTGAGCCCATTGGCTATTTGTTACAAGATAAACGCCTATGTTTGGGATTTTAGTAGAAAAGTAAGCTGTACTTAAATCTCCCCAAGGAATTAATATTGCTTTTCTCTTTTTATTAAAAAAATTAATTTCTACAATTTCAAATGATTTTTTAAATGTCAAAACACCCTGGCTTCTTATCAAAGAACCGGTAAAAAAACCTTCAACCATAGTTTTAAGTGTGCCAGGACTGATGCCGCCCTTTACCTCAATGGCCATTTTTAAATCATTAGCATCTTTTAAATTTTTCACCAACTGATTGGCAAGACAGTCTGTTGGAACAACATCAAAGCCCACCCCAGGAATGACTGTTATGCCAGCAGTTTTAAATTTTTCATCTAAATGATGAAGCTTTTCAAAAACAGAAATTTCTCCAGTAATATCTAAATAATGAGTTCTTGATCTAATACATGCCTGAACCATTGATTTACAGGTTTGACTAAAAGGGCCCGCACAATTGAGAACTAATTTATAGGGCTGAAGTTTACTTTTAATAAATTCAATATTTTTTAGATCAAATATCTCAAATTTCAATTGATACTTATCAGCTAATGCTTTTATTTTTTCAGTATTTCTACCAGCAAGCGTAGGCTTTAATCCTAGCTTAATTGCTGCTTCAACAATTTTTTGTCCTGAATACCCTGTAGCACCATATATTAGCCATTGCATAGAAACCTACTTATAAAGAAGAGCTAAAAAAACTCCACATAGCTTCTGTTGCTGAGGAAGCTTGAGGGTCATTATAAGGCAATCCTTCCGTTCCCCCACTCCATGCATGGCCCAATGAGATCACTTGCCATAATCTTAAAGATACCTGAGAGTGTGATTGAATAAAGTAATCTGTTTGTGTGATTTTTTTTAATCCTGAAAGTTCTTTTTTAACCTCTTGAGTAGCTCCTTTCTCACTCAAGTAATCTTGCACAATAGCTTGCGCATTAAGAGGATTCACTCTTTCATCACTCATGCCTTGAATAACCATAAGCCGATTGGTGTATTTTTTTAAATCACATAAAGGATGACGGTAGCGTTTACCACTTGGCCCATTTCTTAATACTTCATCGGCCTCCCGAGGTGCTTTGGCTACTGCATACGAGGGGCCAGAATGCAAACCAGCCGCCTTAAAGTCTTCAGGAAAACAGCTTAGTAAAGTAGCTGCAATACCAGCTCCAGAGGACATGCCTGCTAAATAAACTGGAGAGTTACTATTAAGGTACTGTTCTTTCACACCCTGGATAAGATCTTTTAGAGCCTTAGCTTCGCCCTTGTCAGGAGATAAGTTTTCAGGCAAAAACCAATTCCAACAATTAATGGGATTTAAAGTTTTTAATTGATCTGGATATAACACTATAAAATTATTTTTTTGTGCAAGTTCATTCCACTTTGTGCCAGCAGCAATCATATCAGAGGATTGTTTGCATCCATGAATCATCACGACAAGGGCTTTAGGTTTAGTGACAGATACGGGCACATAAACCTGATAAGCTCTTTGGTAAGCTTGAGCTTCAACAAAAGGTCCAAATAACATTAAAGCTACAAAAAATATTTTTCTCATGATGACCCTTTTTGATTTTGCGCATAAGCATATACAATGGCGTAGTTTTGTATTTGTTTAATCATCGACATTAAACCATTAGTTCGATTAGGAGATAAATTTTGCGCAAAGCCTAAGGTTTGCAAAAACTCTGGTTTAAACTGCAAAATATCCTGAGGTTTTTGTCCAGAGTAAACTTGAAGGAGTAGAGCTACTAAACCCTTAACGATTAAAGCATCACTATCTGCTTGAAATTGAATTTTTCCATCTGAATCAAGTTCTGAATGAAGCCATACTTGAGACTGACAACCTCGAACTTTATATTCATCTGTTTTATATTCTTCAGGCATAGGTAAAAGTTTTTTACCTTTTTCAATAATAAGTTTATATCGATCTTCCCAAGAGGATAGATGCGTAAACTCACTTATTAGTTGTCTCTCAATTTCCTGAATGCTCATCTCTTTTCTTGTAGGCTTTTAAAGTCTTTTTGGCAAGTAAAAGTCCTCGCTCACCCAAGGCTTCTTCAATCTCATTTGCATTTAGAGAATCAATAATATTATAGCATTTTTCAAAAAAAGCAATTTGCTCATTATAATAACCATTCCATAATTTCTTGGCCGTTTGTTTTGTAAGAGTATTACTTGCCAACTCTTCAGCGCTTCCCTCGTATCGATTAATATAGCTGACTAAATCTGAAATTTGCCTAGGCGAAAAATCAAGGCGAATCAAGGCTTCTTCCACAAATGCCATTTCAATATAAGTTAAATAATCACTCATTTGCGCCCAAAATAGTTGGCCTTTTTTACCATAAGAACTTTTACAATAAAAAGTCGTACAGACAGCTCCTCTAAAGCGCCAAATTCCACATTGGTTTTTTTCTTTATCAAAGTAACTGCAGAGCCAATCTCGTTTTTGACCAAAATCTCCGATTTGTCGATGATTAAAAGTTACCTGATAGTTAACTGGTGCGACAAAACCCAAAGGCAAACTGTATTCATTAGTATTTATTTTTTGATCAATCTGATTTTTTATAAAAACTGGAACCTTCTCAGTTTTAAGCATATGCCCAATAACAAAATTAGGAACAAAAGGCTGAAAGGTGCAGCACTTCAAATCGGGTTGATACCACTCTGTTTGAGTTTTAGCTTTTGAAGTCGACATAATACAGCTCTCACAAGTCGCTAGCCTTTCGTCGGGATCCAGAGATAAAATCTCCTGTGGAATGAGCTTTTGATAGAGCTTAGGCAGCTGTAATTTAAACTTCATGTTTTATTTCATATCCTAGTTAAAAATTCTTCACAAGTTGATAACATAATTATTAATGAGAACCTTCCTAACACTTATCTTATTTTCTCTTACCACAAAGGCTGATTGGTCAGCATATCGTCCAGACGCTCTTTCTCCAGCTGGTTTTTTAAGTGATCACTTACTAATAGAAAATGAATACAGCTTTTCATATCAAATTCATCAAGAAGAAAGCTTGCGAACTATTAAGGGCGCTCAAATCATTAATAAAGACGAGGTTTTTTCACAAGGCTATAGTTATGCACCTAACAGATGGCAAAGCACCACTCACCGCTTTCATATTGCATGGGGAGTCAATGATCAAACAACTTATTTTGCAGAAGCAGGTTTTAGACTCAGTGAACTTGAAGTCATAGATGCGACATCTGCAAAATATAACATGCTCACTCAAGGTGCTATTGATCCTGAGTTAGGCTTTACTAGTCTACTTTGGAAAGGCGGACGAAATAATGTCATTAGCCTAGTAAGTTTAAGTTTACCATTAGGAAGCACAACAAATAATGGCTTTATTAATGGCCAACAACGTCTTCCCTATATCCAGCAGTTAGGCTCTGGCTCCATCGGCCTTGGATTTGGCCTTAAATATTTAGGACAAGTAGAACTTTTAAGTTGGGGATTTGCTACTAAAGCACTCTTGCCCATAAATGAAAACACTCACGGCTATCAAAAAGGCCCTGAGTTTTGGTTTGAACAATGGCTCAGTTGGCAACTTTTACCTGGCATAGCTTCTGCTCTAAGATTTGAGCACTACAGAAAGTCTCCAATATATGGTGAAGATAAGGAAATGAATACCTCTCTCTCGCCACTTATGCGATCTGACTCTCAATCATATCATTTAACCCAGCTGGGGTGGAATTTTACATTTTTTGGAGATGACTTTGACTGGCCCGGACATCGCATTCAGCTAGAATGGCTTTTTGTTGGTGATCAGTTTACTGAAGGCACTCAGTTCCGCAGAGAACATAACGGGTATTTTAGATATCAATTCGTATTTTAAGCAGCGGATCGCTCTTTAATAACATCTTCAAATAAGACCAAATGCTGCCTAAGCCTTAGACAGCTGCTTAGTGTTTTCATGGATAAAATGCATTTAAAACTGTCTCAATATGAGACTTGAGTTTAACAGTAAAAACAAAGACTTAAAGCGTCTCACTTTAAGAATTAGCTTTATTCCTTGGCCTAGACTTTGCTCCATATAGTTGTATAGCGAATTTATTAATTAGGGGGATTCTATGATAAGACTCTTTATTGTTATCGTTTTAGGGTTTGCTTCTACCAGTTGGGCTTATAAAACAGCTAGCCCTGATGGTTATGCAAAAGAATATAAATTTGAGTTTAAGTTTAAAGACCAAACTAAGATTATTACAAGAACTGCAGCTTCTTACGAAGATGCTTTTGAAGTAGCTTCAGTAGATTGTTTTAATTACTTTACAGGAACCAATGGGCAACAAAAGGTAAATGAAGATTTAGGGATGGATGTGATCGATACCTGCGCAAATCCTAGATAAATTACTGTTTTTTACCAGCGGTAGACCCAGTATGATTGCGCCAATTATACTGAGGGTCTACCTTCATACGACTTTGCCAAGCATCCCATTTTTTTTTAGCTAATTTATGACTTACATGGCCTTGATCATCAAAAATATCAGGGCTTTTACCAAACAAAAAATCACCAACTTTTTTTAAAATACCCATAAGGTCTCCTAACGCCTCTCATTTAAATCTATATCAGATTATTTGTAAAGCTCATAAGCAGCTATAAATAGTCCGAAGGTTCAGCTTTGCCACTTTCTTGTAAATTATTAAATTCAAAAGAAAATTCCATTGGAATTGAGACTTTTAATGTTCTCCCCTCCCAACTCATATGTTGCGACCACTGGCGAAAGTTAGCTAGACCACTGATTAAAAAATACAAAATCAATAACGTAGCTAAGATAGGTCTTTTTTCAGGGACATGCTTACGAGGCTCTAATTGCACAACTCTTGTATCAGCAAAAAGATCTAAGACATGTCGTCGGTCCATACGGTAAAAAGCAGAAGCAAAAGGCGCAAAGGAGAATATCCAGCTCAATCTAAAAGATAAAACTCTTAGTACAATCTGCCCCAAGCCTAGTTGAGAGTCCTTATGAACAGAGATCACTCTAAGACCACACATTAACTTACCTAAAGTGGCCTGGAGAAATTTTAAAAATAAAACCTGATACAATATCGGTAAGCCAATGAGTAAAATCAGCTGATTCATACTAATTTGAATAACACCAAACTTAAACCAATACTTTAAAAGCTCCATAAGAACTGGAGAAATTAAAAGACTTTGCAAAATTGCATCAATTGAATAGGCAGAGAGTCTTTTATAAGTACTTGGTGTGTACATGGACTCAAACATTAGCTTAGGCAATTAGCCCCTGGCAAGACTTTGTGCCCACATAGTAGCCTCGGACTTTGTGCGTAATTGTCCTTCTAACTGTAAAAGATAAGCCTCTTGTAGAATTTCTCCCATTTTAGGGCCAGCAGCAAAACCCATTGTGATTAAATCTTGACCATTCAATAACGGCTCACAATGGTCTTTTAATGAGTCATATCTATTTTGAATACTTTTTATTTTTTGAGCTTCTTCTGCACTTAACAGCTTTTCAGAGATCAACCACTGCCAGTAAAGAAAAATCAACTCCCCTCCTGGTTTTAACAATTCCAAAAGCAAGTTGCCTAATCTCTCTTTAAACCAATCCACTTTTATTAAGAGTAAGCCTTGAGAGATTTTCTTACTAAAGTGATGACTCATTTTTAAGTTTAAAAAAAACGAAGATCTGATTTTTTTATAATCTTGAGCCTTATCCAATCCTCTTACAATTGGAGCAAAAAATAAGTACCAAGCCTCAAGTAAATTTCCCTCTGTAACAAATTCCCTAGCTGAAAGAAGATCTCTTTTCACTTTAGTGAAAGTCTCTGACAAATCCGGCCATAGATATTTAAAAATATCGAGTTCAATTAATAATTGAACTCCCAGTTTTGATCCAGGACCAGATAGAAGTTTGCCGAACTCTTCTGTAATGCGCTCTTGACTTAAACTAGGAACCTGAAAAGCAAGGTTTTTCATTCCTTCCCAAGTCTTCTCTTCAATTTTAAAACTAAGTCTAGCGGAAAACCTTAAGGCTCTTAGAATTCTCAAATAATCTTCAGAAAAGCGCTTTTCTGGCTCCCCAACACAACGAAGGACTTTATTTTTAAGATCTTCTTGGCCATTAACATAATCAATAATTTGCTTGGTTTTTAAATCATAAAATAAGGCATTAATTGTAAAGTCTCTTCTAAGAGCATCCTCCTCAGGTGTTCCTAGTTCAATTTTCTCAGGATGCCTGCCATCTGTATAAAGTCCATCCTTTCTAAAAATAGCTACTTCAATTTGAAAGTCAGGATAGGGCACAATAAAAATTCCAAATTGCTTACCAACAGGTAAAGTCTTTGGCAAAAGCTTCTCGATTTCTGCTGCGGGAGCATCTGTGACTAAGTCAAAATCTTTAGGAGTGAGTCCTAATATCAAATCTCTAACACATCCCCCTGCTAAATAAACTCTGTAGCCGGCTCCCGCTAAAATATGATAGAGTTCTTGAACATGAACCCAGTGTGGATGTGCGTTAAAACTTTGCATAAACTATCTTTGTCCTTGGAGATTCTTTAATGAGTTTAACTCAATCCTCTATTGAGCCACAAGAACTCATTGCTTGGCAGCAAAAGTACGACTTTACAGATCTCTCTATTACAGCTCTAAAGCAGCCCCTTTCAATTAATATCTATAAAAATTGGCTACAAGAAAATCTTCATGGCGATATGAACTACTTAAGTCAACACCTACCTATGAAAGAAGAACCTCAACAGCTTCTTCCAAGAGCCCAATCGGCCTTTGTGGTCCTGAAAACCTACTTGCCTCACCCTGAGCCTCAAACACTACCCTTAAAAGCAGCCCGAATTAGTTTGTACGCCAAAGGAGGTGATTATCATCTTTGGTTTAAGAAAAAGCTTGAAGCTTTTTGCCAAGAACTCAAAGAGAGATACCCTAATGAGAAATTCATACCAATGGTAGACTCTTCACCGGTTCTTGAAAGAGATTTAGCTTATCAAGCTGGTTTAGGTTGGTTCGGAAAAAATACTTGCCTTATTCAACCCAAAAAAGGTTCTTTGTTTTTTATTGGAGAAATCTACTCAACGCTGAATTTAAATAATTCAAACCCAAACCCAATTCCTGATTTTTGCGGAACCTGCAACCGCTGTATTGAGATCTGCCCAACTCAAGCTCTCACAGAGGC
>CAYMKD010000005.1:14469-21907 GCA_964390435.1 uncultured Pseudobdellovibrionaceae bacterium
GAAGAAGCTGCCGCTGCCGCCAAGGTGGAGGTTGAGGCCAAAAAAATAGATGCCAGAAAATGTATTTCCTATTTGAACATAGAGTCCAGGCAAATCCCCCCTCTAGAACTTAGAGATAAAATACAGGATTGGTTTTTTGGTTGTGACTTATGTCAAACAATTTGCCCTTGGAATGAGAAAGTATTTAAAACGCAGTTTCACCAGTTAAAAACCTCTTCTTTAACTCAAAAAAATGAACTTATAGAAGATTTAAGATGGATTTTAATAAGTTCTGGCAAACAATTAGAAAGAGCTTTTTTAGGAACAGCCCTTTCTAGAGCCGGTAGCTTTGGGCTCAAACGCAATGCTTTAATAGTTGCAGCTAATTCTTATTTGCAAGAACTGTTACCTGAAGTTGAATCTCTTTTAAATCATCCGAAACTTGGTGAGTTAGCCCAGTGGGCATTAAAAAAAATACTTAATCAAGCCCCAACTTCTTAAGAAGTTGATCAATATCTGTTTGTGACATTTTAGGAGAAGACCCCGCGGTAGAACTTGGCTTTATATCAACAGAAGCTCTTACATCAGCACCAAACTGGCTTGAAACCCAGCGCAATCGCTCTAAAAGGGTGTCACTCAGCAGCTCTTTCACGGTTAAGTTCTCTAAGTTATCAAGCATTTCATTAAGAACTTCAGTACCATCCAAAAGCAAAGCAACACACACATTGTAAAACTCAGGTTTATCTTTTATTTGCGAGGCTTTATAGCCTACTGATTTACAAATTGCTGTGTAATCAGCAATTTGCTCAATTGTTTTATTTTCTGGAACTGCCAAAGCAATACTTTTGGCCGCTCCCATAATACGATCTACTTTTTGAGCAAACTCTTCTAACTTCTGAACTTGATTAAAGTCTCCTTCAATCTCTTCTAATAAAACTAACATTTCAGACGCTAAGTTCTTTGACTCTTGCTGAAAATCTTTTAAAATTTCATTATTATCTGACATACTTAGTAAAATAACAAAACGACTGGCGAATCGCAATGGAATACGTACCAATAAGAGTGAGCACTTTAAGAGGCGATCTAAAAATAGATTTTAATGCCTTTGTAAAAATAAATGATAAGTACATTCTCTACGTTCGTCGGGGCGACAGCTTTGAAGGAACGAGATTACAGAGACTCAAAGACAAGAAATTAAAAAAAATGTTTATAATCCAAGAAGATGAAACTAATTATCGAAGTTATTTAAGCAGTAATCTTGAGATGGCTTATGATAAGAAATCAGGTAAAGATCTTGGAACACGCTCAGAAATTATTCAAGGAACTCAACAGTCTAATGTTGAGGAAGTTTTAGAAAACCCTGAGAGTAAAGAAAACTATGATGTGGCCAAACAGGCCGCTGGTCAATTTGTGGACTTTATTTTAAATGAAAATCAGGCCGTCGCGGCCATGATGAATCAAGAAAATTCAGATCAAAATGTTGCTCACCATGGAGTGACTGTTTCAACCCTCTCTATTGCGTTAGCTCAAAAAGCCGGCCATACAGATCCTAAGGTTAATCAACTTTTAGCCCTGGGAGCTCTTTTACATGATTTTGGTCATCATAATAGCTCTTTAGCCATCAATCGTCCCTTAGAGCAAATGAGTAAAGAAGAATTAAGTCTTTATAAAGCTCATTGTGAAAATGGAGTTAAAGCAGTTCAAGATAAACAGCATTTTGATCAAGTCGTTCTTAAAATTATTATGCAACACGAAGAACATGTTGATGGTTCTGGCTATCCGCAAGGACTTCGAGATACGCAAATGGACCCTACCTCTATTTTTGTTAGCTCTGCAAATGCCCTTGATCGCTTGATCACCTTTGAGAAGATCCCCCGCGATCAAGCTGCTAAAAAACTCATGATGGAACAAGTTGGCAAACATCCTCTGGAACATATTAAATGGCTAGGCGAAATTATTAATCAAAACAAATGATGCTCCGCAAGGAATGGCTCCTAAAAAATCCGCAACATTGTAACTTGACAGTCCAAGGCAATCCTCTTGATATTACAAGCCTACAACAAAGGAGCTCGATAGAATGGAATTTACAGTTTTTACGACAGATGGAATATTATTTTTATTAAGATGGATGCATATATTTTTCGGTGTTGTTTGGATAGGTCTTCTTTATTATTTTAACTACGTACAGGGTTCATTTTTTGCCGAAACTGATGCACCAACTAAATCTCAAGCCACACAAAAACTAGTCCCTCGCGCTCTTTGGTGGTTCCGCTGGGGTGCTTTTTGGACTATGGCAACAGGGGTTATAATTATTAGTTTACGTCTTCATCAAGGTGGCTGGGATATGGCTTATACTTCCTGGGGGGTAACTATATTTACAGGAGCTCTTATGGGGCTTACAATGGCTGCTAACGTATGGTTTATCATATGGCCAAATCAAAAAATCGTTATTCAAAATGCAGTGCAGACAGCTTCTGGTGGTGTCGCGAATCCTGCAGCTGCAGCAAGTGGCGCTAAAGCCCTTCTTGCTTCACGTACAAATACTTTATTTTCAATTCCGATGCTCTTTTTTATGGCAGCAGCAAGTCACCTACCATTACAAATTAATGAGAGCTCTAACTTTGCAGTTTACTGGATTGCTTTTGCGATTATCGCTGGTGGTATTCAACTTAATGGCATGAGAGGCAAGTTAGGTCCTATCACAACTGTTAAAGGCGTTGTCACCTGCGGATTTATTCTAACTGCTGTTCTTTATCTTGTTATGGAGATTTTTATCTAATGAATCTAAGCCTCATACGACCTTGCTTAATGCTTGTTTTGAGTATGGGGCTTTTTTTTAATTTAGCTTGTCAAAAAAAAATAGAAGCAAGCTCTGAGATTGCAGGCTTGAGCCCAGAACAAGCCCTTTTGTATAATCAGGGTAAAAAATCATATAATACCAACTGCACGGCTTGCCACTCGAGCAACCCAAGTAAAGATGGCTCTCTGGGGCCGGCTGTCAGCGGCGCATCCTATTCACTTTTAGAAACCCGTATACTTCACGCATCTTATCCAAGTGATTATCAGCCAAAAAGAAAAACTAATATTATGCAAGCCCTACCCTACTTAAAAAATGATCTCAAGGCCCTTGAGTTTTATTTAAATCACGTTAAGTAGAAGGCTGTTTTACTTACTCGCTCTACTAGATAATAATTCCGTTAGACTTCAAATCAGCTATAACTTTTTGATTATCACAATCTTTAGCCTTTTCTAAATTAAGCATCTCAATGAGCTGTTGCTCGGTATACCTTCTATCTTCTGCAAGAAAATCCATTGCCAGTGCCATTTGAGAAGTTAGCTGCACTTGATTCACATGTCCAATATGCGTGCTACACAGAGCCCATATACCCTCTTTAAGAGGAAAGTTTTCACTTATCTTCGGAACAGGAATCACCTCTAAATTAGGATTCAAAAATAAAAAGTCTTTATTAATCTCAACTCGTATTGGTATAGGCAAAAATTGATACTCTAAAGTATAGAGCGCAAGCTCATAGCGTGCCCATAGTTGGATAACTTGATCTTTTATAGTTTTATAAACGGTTAAGGGAAACAACCTGATTTGCTCAGACTCTATATCAATTAGATTTAGCAAATGGCTTTGTATGTGCTTTTCTAACTTATCTGTTCCTAATTTTTGCTCAATTTGTAAGCAAGTGCTTGGAAAATAGGCTCTTATTTTAGTAAGTATCTGATCCATATGAGCATATTAACGCAGAGCCTATATTTATACAAAGCGCAAGTGGTCAGAATTTGACATCTGTCTAAGCTTAAGAGACTTAAATCTAATGAAAAAGCTTCTGGGTTTTTTAATCATTCTAACATCTTTTCATGTCAATGCCGCTGAGCTTGTCCGCGGCCTAGTCCGAGTTAATGCAAATAATGAAGCTTATCTAGAAATCGATGGAAAAACATCGCAGTCATATTTAATCAGAGCAAAAAACGAAACCGCTGCTGAGTTAAAACGTCTGAAAACAGACGACTACTTAGTTGGCACTGGCAACATCATAAATGATGAAGAAATTTTTCTAGAGAACATCTCTTATGTTGGGCTAACTGAAATTTTAGGTCTATGGAAGAGTAATTATGATTTCATGGATTTTGAAAACTTCTCTAGAGTTAAATTTTATGATTACGTAGATGCAACAAAAGTGGGCTCTGTGACACTTAACTATACTCTCACTCCAGCAAAAGGTCAGTCATGGAGAGTTTATTTTACAGATGGGAACTCTGTTACCTTGGCTACTCTAATTTTAGATTCCGATAAAGCACAGTTAACAATATTCAATTCGCAAACTGGCCAAATAGAGCGCACTCTTAATTTGACTCGCATTAATAGCAGATAATTCTTTAAATGCTTACCCCTGCTGACTATAGTCACTTTAAATCTCGCAATGACTCAGAAGATTTAAGAATTGGCGATCTTATTAGCATTTCGCAAGACTCAGTCTTAGCCAATATTGAACTTACAATAAAAAAACAGAAAGCAAATTCATTTTGCTTTCTTGGTTATCCGGACGACGAAGGCATTAGTCTTAATGGTGGCAGACCAGGAGCTAAATTAGGCCCTAGTTATATCAGAAAATACTTAAGTCGTATGACTCCAGCAAATTTAAATACGATAAACCTTGCAGCAACCGATCTTGGCGATATCTCTCTTCAAGGAGAGTTGAGCTCACGTCATCAAATTGCTTCTGATCTTGCTGAACTTGTTTTAAAAAATAATCAACGACTTATTAGTTTTGGCGGTGGCCATGACTATGGTTTTTCAGATGGAGCTGCATTTTTAAATTCATATAAAGGCAATGTAAAGCCACTTGTAATTAACTTTGATGCTCATTTAGATGTCAGACCCACTGATAAAGGATTTCACTCTGGAACTCCTTTTCGCAGACTGCTTGAAAAGTATCACGGACAATTTGATTTTATTGAGATTGGTATTCAAGACCAATGTAATTCTCCTCATCACCGAAGATGGGCCGAAGAGCAAGGAGTTCATATTATTCCATGGGAAAAACTTCAAGGCACTCCTCTTGAGCAAACACTCCCGCAAATCTTAATTGAACAAACAGATCTAACTGTAAAAAGACCTGTTTACTTAAGTATCGATATTGATGGTTTCTCTAGTAGTGTGGCGCCAGGCGCAAGTCAATCTTGGCCGCAAGGCTTTACAGCCAATGACTTCTTTTCGTTTTTTAGCTGGCTTATGCAAACAGTGGACATAAGAGTTTTAGGAATTTATGAAGTCTCCCCACCTCTTGATGTTGATGATCGCACAAGTAGACTTGCTGCACTCATCGCCTACCGTTTTATGATGGCCAACTGATCATGAGAAGTTTTGGTAGCGACAATCACTCTGGTATACATCCTGAAATTTTAACTGCGATTTGCAAAGCCAATGAAGACCATGCTCCAAGCTACGGTACAGATTCGATCACTCTAGATCTTAATGAAAAAATTAAGATCCATTTTGGTCAGGCGGCGCAAGGTTTTTTGGTTTTTAATGGAACTGCTGCTAATGTGTTAAGTCTTCAAGCTCTGCTTAAACCCTATCAAGCTGTGTTGTGTGCTGAAACTTCTCACCTAGCTCTTGATGAGTGCGCAGCACCTGAGTTTTTTTGCGGAGCTAAAATTCATACCTTACCGGTCAATGCTGAGGCCAAACTTGAATTAAAAACACTTAAAGAAGCTCTTATACGAAGAGGAGATCAGCATTTCGCGCAAGCAAAAGTTCTTAGTCTGACTCAGCCCACAGAGCTTGGAACCTGTTATTCGATAGGTGAATTAAAAGATATTATCAATTGGGCTCATAGTGAAAATTTATATGTGCATATAGATGGGGCTAGGCTCGCAAATGCTTGTTATCAACTAAAAACTGATTTTAAATCTTTAACGACTGATTTGGATATAGATGTTGTCTCTCTCGGAGGGACTAAGAATGGCCTTATGGGGGCCGAAATGGTTATATTTTTAAAATCAGATCTTGCTAAAGATTTTAAATACATCAGAAAACAATCTGCCCAACTCCCTTCAAAGAGCCGATTTTTAAGCTGTCAATTTCAAGCCTATTTTACCAATGATTTGTGGAAAAGAATCGCTGAACATAGCTGTCAGATGGCCTCTTTATTAAAAGAGGAGCTGTTAAAAGTGCCACAAATAAAAATAACGAGATCTACACAATCAAATGCCGTTTTTGCTATGATTCCACAAAAATTGATTAAACCCCTTCGGGAGCACTATTTTTTTTATGTCTGGGATGAACATAGCTTTGAGTGTCGTTTAATGACGAGCTGGGATACAACGACTCAAGATATCACACTATTTGTTGAAAAGCTGAAGCAACTTTTATAAGCTCAGTTCATGAAATATCCAGCTATTAGTTACCACGATTATTTAAAAATATCTCAACTCCTCACCTCTCAAAAACTTAGAAGTGAAGAATTTGGCCATCCCGCCCATGATGAAATGCTTTTTATTATTGTTCATCAAACTTACGAGCTTTGGTTTAAACAAATTCTCTGTGAGCTTGATTCCGTATTAAGTGTGTTCCGTCAAAAATCTGTTTCTGAAAATCAAATGGGGCTTGTGAATCATCGTTTGAATCGAATTATTGAAATTCAACGACTGATTCAAGGTCAAATCGATGTTCTAGAAACCATGACTCCTCTTGATTTTTTAGAGTTTAGAGACTTTTTATACCCTGCTTCTGGTTTTCAAAGTTATCAGTTTCGTCTGATTGAAACCAAACTTGGTCTTAAAATTGAAGATCGCCTTAAATACAATGAGCTGCCATTTTATAAAAATCTTACACCTGAACAACAGACTCAAATCATGCAGATTTTAAAAGAACCTTCATTATTTGATTCTGTAGAAAAGTGGCTTGAGCGAACCCCAGTACTTCAAACTCAAAACTTCAATTTTTGGTCTTCTTACCAAGAATCTGTTAAATCCATGCTTGAAAACGATAAACAGACAGTGGCTCAAAACCCTCTTCTTGGACCAAATGAAATTAAGAGAAATCGAGAGCAAATTGAACAAACAGAGAAAATGTTTGAGGCTCTATTTGATGAGTCTGCTTACGAAGAACTGAGAAAACAAAATTATTTTAGAATTGGCTTTAAAGCTTTACATGCAGCTTTATTTATTCAGCTCTATCGTGACCTCCCCTTGTTACAACAACCTTTTGAACTTATCAGAAACTTAATTGATATTGATGAGAATCTTACCAACTGGCGTTACCGTCATGCTCTTATGGCACATAGAATGTTGGGTAAAAAAATTGGTACAGGAGGGTCTTCTGGACATCAGTATTTAAAAGACGCTACTGATAAACACAAAATATTTACGGATTTTAATAACCTAACTACTTTTTTTATTCCAAGATCTAAAGTGCCACCCTTGCCAAAAGAACTCTTAAAGCAAA
>CAYMKD010000006.1:0-21024 GCA_964390435.1 uncultured Pseudobdellovibrionaceae bacterium
CTTGGGTTGATTACCAAAAAGGATTAAAAAACTTTTTAAGTACCACAGATGATATTAGGCAACTTGAAGGTATTCAAGAGCTTGCGATGAACAAAAAAGCATACGTATTGTCTGCGCTTTTTATGCCTGTGGGATTAGGCTTAAAACAAGTGGCAGAAGTAAGAGCTAAGATTTTGCAGGCTGCTGCAAAGTAAGCTTTGAATGTTGTTTATATTTAAGAATAGGTAAAAAATTTATAGAAAATAATACCTGTTAGATCTTTACAGTTCTCCAGTCTCTTTTTTGTCTGTATATGTAGAGCTTCTCTATAACTAAGAGGTGCTTCTTTGTCTTTAAAGTCACTTTCAAAAGCCTTTCTATGCTTTATGTTATTATTTAGTGCTCATCAAAGCGAAGCCTCGCTTGCAGACCTGGCTCGATTTATGTTGGGAAAGAGCAAAGGATTTATCAGTGCTGCTGAAGACTACTTTGAGGCTTCGACAAAAGCTTTTTTGCGTGAACTTGATGGTGGCTATTTTATAAGAAATAACGGCGTTAAAATTCGTGCAAGTGAAGTCGGTGTGACTGCACAAGAGCTCAAAGTGATTTATCACGATCTTAATTTTAGCTCAAAATCAGTGTTGGTCATGCTTGATAGAAAAATGGCTGGCGATCAAAAAGAGATTTTGATTTATGTTGGTGGCAAGCTAGATGATGCTGATATCTTAGCAAAAGAAGTGCAGAATTTAGATCAAGCGAGTTTAAAAAATCTAGAAGCAGCCGCTTTTGAGCAGGCTCGTCCAATCATAAATCATATTGAAAATCACATTAATCGCCAGATTCATATGGCTTATCCCCAAATTCAAGGGCCGGCTTTAACCACAGAAGGACTTATAAGCCATCAGGTTCTTTTGCTTAATGTAGACGGCACTTCAATGGGTTATGTGGCTTTTAGATTAAGCTCAGAAAACATGGATCTAAAAGTTGTAGAAAAAATCTTTGCAGACCTCTACGAGTTTGCTCGCAGAAGTCTCTAGGGAATTTTTAGACAAGTCTAATCTTCGTCGTCGACGTCTTCTTCATCCTCATTTAAATCATCAACGTCATCTTCATCTTCGTTGTCGATGTCTTCGTCGGGCTCAATTTTAAGTAGCCAGCCTTCACCATAAGGATCTTCTTGAATAAGATCGGGGTCCTCAATAACTGCGCTATTGATTTCAATAATTTTCCCAGAAACAGGGCTGTAAATATCCATCGGGCCATCGTTTGTTTCAATGCCGCCGCAGACTTCCTCAGCATCAACCTTATCATTTTCTGGCGAGAGCTCAACACTGGTGATTTCATCGAGTTCTTCGAGACCCTCTTCGTTAACTCCAATAGTAACGACGCCATCTTCAACTTGGTACCATAAATAACCCATGAAATTTCTAATGTCGTCTGAACTCATTTTTGCTCCTGTAGATCTGCACAGTTATAAGTTTGCAGAAACTATAGCAAAATCTCTTCAAAAGAAAAGAAAAGAAACGGTGGCTGACAAGTAATGTCAGCCACTAGATTAGATATCATAATATAAATAGAATTCGTAAGGTACTGGACGCTGTTGCACAGGGCGAACTTCTCGCTCCATTTTGTACTGAACCCAAGTATCAATCAGTTCATCTGTAAAAACATCACCCTTTTTTAGAAAGGCACAGTTCTCTTTAAGATTGTTAAGGCTTTCTTCTAGCGAAGCAGGAACAGATGGAATGCGTGCGGCCTCTTGTGGTGGAAGCCCATAAATATCTTTATCTAACGGGTCGCCCGGATCAGTTTTGTTGGCTACACCATCAAGTCCCGCCATAAGAAGGGCTGCAAGTGCCAAGTAAATGTTTGATGAAGGATCTGGTGTACGAAACTCAATACGCTTTGCTTTTGGATTAGGCCCAGTATTTGGAATACGCAAGGCTGCTGAACGATTTTTAAAACTATAGGCCAACTTAATTGGTGCCTCATATCCGGGAACTAATCTTTTATAAGAATTCGTCGTGGGATTAGTAAGAGCGCAAGTGGCAGGAGCATTTTTTAAAACGCCACCGATATAATTGAGTGCAATTTCTGACAAGCCCGCGTATTTATTTCCAGCAAAAAGAGGTTTTCCAGCTTTCCATAAAGACATGTGCACGTGCATGCCAGAGCCGTTGTCACCAAAAATAGGTTTTGGCATAAAGGTCACAGTTTTTCCATGTCGACGTGCCACGTTTTTAATAATGTACTTAAACCACATCATTTTGTCAGCCATTTCAACTGCAGAATCAAAGCGAATGTTAATCTCTGCCTGACCAGCGGTGGCAACTTCGTGATGTTGTCTTTCAACTTCCATTCCAGCTTTTTCAAGCTCTAAGCACATTTCAGTTCGTAAATCATGCAGACGATCTGTTGGTAGAGCAGGAAAATAGCCCTCTTTGTGGCGAGGTTTGTAGCCTAAATTTGCACCGTCTTCATCGCGGCCTGTATTCCACGTGGCTTCATCAGAGTCGATTTTATAAAACCCTGAGTTTGCAGTTTGATCATATCGAATATCATCAAAAATAAAAAACTCAGCTTCGGGGCCAAAGTAAGCTTGATCTGCAATGCCTGTCGATTTCATGTAGGCCACAGCTTTTTTTAGAATTTGTCTTGGGTCGCGCGTGTAAGGCTCATGAGTTTCTGGCATAACAACATCACAGATGAATGAAACAGTAGGAACCTCCATAAAAGGATCCATCTTAGCAGTGCTTGGATCTGGCTTAATAACCATATCTGATTCTTCAATGCCGCGCCATCCGCGGATAGAGCTACCATCAAAGCCAAGACCTTCTTCAAAAACCTCTTCATTAAGGCCAGTGATACTAATTGTGAAGTGCTGCCAAGCCCCCATTAGGTCGCAGAATTTTAAATCGACCATACGCGCGCCTTTTTCTTTGGCAAACTCTATTGCATGTTTTGCTGTCATCAGGGCCTCCTGTGGTTGTTGTTAAATTGCATTTTCATTTGTCTCGCCTGTGCGAATTCTAATTGCGCTTTCAACTGATAAAACAAAAATCTTTCCATCGCCAATTTTGCCTGTATGCGCTGCTTTGCGAATAGCTTCAACTGCGGTATCGCAAAGAGAGTCTGGTATGACAATTTCAAGCTTCATTTTAGGTAAAAAATCGACAACGTACTCGGCTCCTTTGTATATTTCAGTGCGTCCTTTTTGTCGTCCGAAGCCGCGAATTTCAGTAACAGATACTCCTTCAACTCCAATTTCAGATAGAGCTTCTACAACATCATCGAGTTTAAAGGGTTTTATGATTGCTTCAATTTTTTTCATGAAGATGGGTTAAGAACCTTTTTTGCCTTTGTTTACATAAATACACAGCACATCGTTGCTGCTGTCAAATGCACGAGGCATAAATTAAAAAAGATTCTTGGTTAACGCATCAACTCATGAAGGTTAACAAGGGGATATAATGTTTTAGGTTCAGAGCTTGCGAAAATGGGAGCTTTTTGATAAACGTCTAGCCCTCAAAGTTTCTTTATTTAACCGAACTCGGTTTTTAGAATACGGGGTTTGGTCTCTGTGGGGGAGAGCTCAGGGGTTGGCTGCTTGTAAGTGGTCATCTTAAGGCAATACGAGAACTAAAATGCTACTAAGGGGGGTTGAATGAGTCTTGTGCCTTTTTTTGTTTATGGTTCAATGAGCGAGGGAATGGTTCACTTTGATAAGATTAAAGATTTTATTTCGAGCAGTCGTCCCGCTATCGCACAAGGCACAAGTTATCGTTTAAAAGTAGGCTTTCCCGTTTTTATTCAATCAGGTATGGATCAAGTTCCAGGTCAACTCATTGAATTAAAAATGACGGATCTCTTGCAACATTTACTTGATGAGTTTCACGGGTTTAATCAACAACAGCCTGAAAAAAGTCTTTACTTTAGAAGTCAGATTACGGTTCAGTGTCAAGCGACAAAGGAAGCTCTGCAAGCATGGACTTACACTTTTAACCCAGATAAAATCCCGGCGGGAGCAACCCGAATTGAGGGTGGAGATTGGTCGAAGTCATTAACTGAAAACCCTCCTATCACGGCTCAGTTATCTGAAAAGCAAAGAGCTTACATATTGAAGCTAGGGGCCTCTTCGGGGCGTGATATTGTACCTATTGATTTAGGTCTTTATCGTGAGCTTATGAATCTAGAAATGATTGTAGATAAGGGCCGCAGATTGGCTTTGAGTAAACTAGGACAAGAAGTTTACAGATTTTTGGATTAAATATTTTTAATTCAAAACCTATCTCTAGATAAAGGCTTTATATGGACTCTAAACTTTTCAATGTTGTTCTCATAGAGCCAGAAATTCCTCAAAATACTGGTAATATTGGTCGGACTTGTGTGGCGCTAAACTCTGTACTTCATTTGGTGGGGCCCTTAGGCTTTAACATTACAGATCGACAGTTAAAGCGAGCTGGCCTTGATTATTGGCCCCATCTTACTTGGCATCAATATGGCTGCTTTGCAGATTGGTTTAAAATAGTGCCTGATGTAAGCCGTATTTTTTACTTTTCAACTAAAGCCCAAAAGCTCTACACGGAAATTGAATTTCAGACCGGAGATTGGCTTGTTTTTGGCAAAGAAACTAAAGGCTTAGACGAGAAAATTTTGCAGAGCAACATGTCTCAAGCCTGCCGTATGCCACAACTTGGACCTGTGCGAAGCTTAAATGTAGCTACGGCAGTCGCTGTAGCGCTTTATGAAGGCTATAGGCAATTACAAGTGTAATTGGGCATGACGTCAGAAATTAAGCCCGCTTATTAATTTCAGGTTTTACAAGATGTTTGAGTAGGTCTATTCTCAAATCCTATGATTATGCAAACACTTAGCAAAATTTTTGGGACTAAACATGAGCGCGAAATGCGCAGGATGCAGCCCCTAGTTGATAAAATAAATAATTTCGAACCCGCAATAAAAGCCCTAAGCGAAGAGCAATTAAAGGCTAAAACTCTTGAGTTTCGTGATCGCTTGAGCAAAGGCGAAACTTTAGATGATTTATTGCCAGAAGCGTTTGCTGTTTGCCGAGAGGCCGCTTTTCGAGTTCTTGGTATGCGCCACTATGATGTTCAGCTTATTGGTGGAATTGTTTTACATACAGGCCAAATTGCTGAAATGAAAACTGGGGAAGGAAAAACCCTTGTTGCCACCTTACCAGTTTACTTAAATGCTCTTTCTGGAAAAGGTGTTCATGTTGTCACTGTAAACGACTACTTGGCTAAGCGAGATGCTGAGTGGATGGGGCGGCTCTATAGTTATTTGGGACTCAGTATTGGTATTATCGTGCATGACTTGTCCGACCAAGAGAGAAAAAAATCCTATAACGCAGACATTGTATACGCTACTAACAATGAGCTCGGCTTTGACTATCTACGCGATAATATGAAGTTTGATCTAAATGATTACGTTCAACGAGAATTAAATTTTGCCATTGTGGATGAGTGCGATTCAATTTTAATTGATGAGGCAAGAACACCCCTCATCATTTCAGGACCAGCAGAGTCCTCTACAGAAAAATATTACTCAGTTAATTCAATTATTCCACATCTTAAAATAGATGTGCATTTTACGATGGAAGAAAAGTCAAAAACAGCCTCATTAACTGAAGAGGGAAACACCAAAGTCGAAGAACTATTGGGCATAGAAAACCTTTTTGACCCTCAACATATTGAGCTTTTACACCATATTTATCAAGGTCTTAAAGCGCATCACCTCTACAAGCTCGATGTTGACTACATGATTAAAGATAATGAAATTGTGATTGTTGATGAATTTACGGGACGCCTAATGCCAGGGCGACGTTGGAGCGATGGACTACATCAGGCCATTGAAGCTAAAGAGGGCGTTAAAGTTAAAAATGAAAACCAAACTTTAGCGACAATTACTTTTCAAAATTATTTTCGAATGTATAACAAACTCGCAGGTATGACAGGAACAGCAGATACTGAAGCCGTTGAGTTTAAAAAAATCTACAATTTGGATGTTGCAGTTATTCCAACAAACAAACCAATTCAAAGACTGGATGAAGACGACGTTGTTTATAAAACACTCAATGCTAAGTTTAAAGCCATTGTTCAAGATATCAAAGAGCGACAAAAAAATGGCCAGCCGAGCCTTGTTGGAACAGTCAGTATTGAGAAATCTGAGCTACTAAGTCAGTTTTTAAAAAAAGAGGGTGTCACACACAAAGTTCTCAATGCCAAACATCACGAAAAAGAAGCAGAAATTGTTGCTCAAGCTGGCCGTAAAGGTGCAATTACTATTGCAACAAACATGGCAGGAAGAGGAACAGATATTATTCTCGGTGGTAATCCAGAAATGCTGGCCAAACAAACGATGAGCGAGGCCGAGGGAGTTGAGTTTGAAAAAGCAGTAAAGAAATATAAAGAGCAGTGTGAAAATGAAAAGAAAGATGTGATTGCTGCCGGCGGTTTATACATTGTGGGTACAGAACGACATGAATCAAGACGTATTGACAATCAATTAAGAGGTCGATCGGGTCGTCAAGGGGATCCTGGGGCCTCAAGATTTTATTTATCTTTAGAAGATAATTTGATGCGAATTTTTAATGGTGAGCGTATTCAAAAAATTATGAACACTCTTAATGTTCCTGAAGATGAGCCAATTACAGCACGTATGGTGTCACGTGCAATTGAGGGCGCACAAAGAAAAGTTGAAGGACACAACTTTGATATTCGTAAACACTTGCTCGATTATGACGATGTGATGAATCAGCAGCGGAATGCTATTTATGGTTTACGTCGCCAAATACTTGAGGGAGTTGAAGCTGAAAGAATCGTATTAGACATGCTCGGCGATGTAACCTCAGGGGTATTAGATACTTTTGTGCCTGAAGACGGCAAAAAGGAGGCTTTTGATCTTAAAGGTCTTAATGTGGCTCTTCAACAGCAGTTTGGTGTTCAAGTCGAAGTTGAAACAGGTAGCAATGTAGAGAAAATTACTGAAAAGGTAAGTGCAGCTATAAAATCTGTTTACGATCGCCAAAAAGATAAAATGGGTCCTCTATTTCTGCAGGTTCAAAAAATGATTTTACTACAAGCAATAGATGTTCGTTGGAAAGAGCATTTGCAGCTTATTGATCGACTTAAAGAGGGAATTAACTTAAGAGGATATGCACAAAAAGATCCTTTAATCGAATATAAAAAAGAAGCCTTTCTTGCCTTTGAAACACTTAATCAATCTATTAGAAGTGAAGCTATTGAAAAGCTATTGAAGGTTCAAATTGTAATGAATGAAGAGTCTAATCAGTTGGCAGGATTTAGATCACAGTCTGATTCCGAGGACTTTGAATACTCTTCCCCTGAGGAAAATTTACAAGGCGGTGGTTTTCCCTCAATAACACCTCAGGCGCCTACACGCGGAAAAATGAGCTACTCAAGTGGATCTTCTGGGGGCGATGATGGGCCCAAACTCAATCGTGCGCAGCGAAGACGCATGGAAAAAAAGAAGAAATAAGTAAAAATTTTATTTTTTAAAACTAAAATTAAGCTTGTGCAGTTAATTACACGAGCTTTTAATTGACTCTTGTTGGCTCCTTTGAGATGGCTCTTGGGGATTTAACAAAGAGGTTTTCATGAATAAAAGCATCCTTTTAGTAGCACTTACTTTTTTTAGCATTCTACCAAGCGTCACTCTGGCCATGGGAGATGAGGCTTGTTTTTACAGATTTAGAAATCAGCAAGTTTTATTATTTTGTTTACCCGTGGGTACTACTGTTGAGAATCTTATTGGCTCTGGATATAATGAGAAAATTTCATCAATAAGTTTAAATGGAGTTTCTTCAGTTACTTTATGTGCACAACCTAATTTTTGGGGTTTATGTGAGACTTTTACTGAAAGTCAGTCATCACTCCCTCCAATGCTAGACAACCGTGTTACTTCCATAGAAGTGCGTTAATATTTAAATTAAACTAAAGTCCAGTCGATCTTAAAATCAGGATTAGTTCTAGAGATCGAGCTCTGCTATCATATTATCATGGCGGCTTGTCCTAACTGTGGAGCTTCTCTTGATAGTGATTTTGGTATGGTGACTTGTTCGCAATGTCAGGTCATGGTGTTATTAGACTTAGATGGACATGCGAGTGTTTCAAATTCAGATGAAAGTTTGATAATTAATGAGGTGCCTCAGGTGCCTCAGATTAATGAGCCAATTTATTTGGAGCCAGAATTAGCAGAATCTCCAGTAGAGTTTATATCAGAAGAGCCCGAAGCAGAACTAAATTCAAAGCCTGACGAGACAGTGGCGAATTCGGACCCTATTTCAGATTATGTAGAGCCAGAGCCCTTTTTACCAGAAGAGGTTATACCATTAAGTCCAGAGGCCGAAGAAATTAACCAATTTGGAAACTCAGTTCTAAGTAGTCAGGTAGATGGGCCCTTTGCATACAAAATTACTTTAAGAGGAATTGATAGTGCAGAAATTTATGAAGAGCTGATGGAGTTATTAGAAGATAAAAAGTTTAATTGGGATACTGATGTACTGAAAAAACAAATATCAAATGGTGAGTTAGTGATTAAGGATGTGAACCCAGTTGTGGCTGCTGTTTTAATAAAAAAAATAAAACCCCTATCAATACAAATTTCTTGGAGAAAGTATGGTCTAACAGAAGTCATTTAGTATTTTATTGATTTCTTTTTTTGTTTTCTCAACAAAAGCAGCTGAAGAGTCTTATGTCGCTGTACAAGGAAGACTAAATACTTTGGCAAGTAAGATTAAGGCTAAGGAAGATGTGATAGCTCACCTTTTTGCACAAAAAGAACATACAAAAAATAATGCTGAAATAAAAGAAATTGTTTCGACACTCACGCTGGAGCATCGAGAGCTAAAGGCACTCATTAATGAATAT
Source organism: uncultured Pseudobdellovibrionaceae bacterium (assembly GCA_964390435.1). Lineage (GTDB taxonomy): Bacteria > Bdellovibrionota > Bdellovibrionia > Bdellovibrionales > Bdellovibrionaceae > CAYMKD01. Next base: position 8,889 of record CAYMKD010000006.1, read on the forward strand.
AGCAAGGAGCGCCAACTAATAAAGTATCGCTTTCCAGAGTTGAGTGATGCCAGTGAGAGAAAATACCAGCGCATTGACTCTAAGTCACTTGATCAGATGGAAAAGGAAATGGGATTAAATCAAGTTTTGAATAAAGCCAAGACACGTGTAGAAAAGCAGTATGGCGTAGAAAAAAAAGAAAAAGATAAACCTCAGGATGAAACTCAAAAACAAGTCCCTGCAACGGAAGAAGAAATGCAAGAAACTCTGCAGCTTATAAAATAAAAATATTAGTTAACAGATTCAAATTTTGGTGTTGGGCTTGGTTGAACCTCTGGAGAAGAGAGCTCTTTTTTAATCATATAGTCTCTATAAGATTCAGGTTTATCTTTTAAAGAGTTTATGTGGTCTTGCTCTTCAGCAGAAATTTTAGGAGCGGGCGGATCGCCCAGGTAAACCACATTGCCTTGAAAAAAATGGACTTCCTTTTCAAGTCGAATATCATTGTCATAAAAAACATAACTCCAGCGATCTTTATCTTGTATGCGTCTTGTGCGGGTAGGGTTTCCCATAATCTCTAGGACATCGGTTTTTTCCATACCGAGGGTCAGGGCTTGATAGCTTTTTGTTAATGGAGTTTGGCAGGCACTTAGAGTAAGAAAGAGTAATATAAAGATACTAAGCTTTAAATTCATAAGCTGAATGGCCCCTTAAGCTATTCTTACTTGTAAGTGCTCAGACTAACAAATTTAAAATCTAATTGTCTTAAAATGAGACGATGAAGCAGGGTGTTGCATAGAATAAAAGAAAAAAGCCCGCTTTATTAGCGAGCTTTTAAACATAAATGCTAATTAAATAATTAGTGTTTTTTATGTGCTTTTTTAGCTTTAGTATCTTTGCAAGAAGCAGCATCATGGCACTCTGCTTTTTTGCAATCAGCTTTAGAAGTACATGCAGAAGCTACTTCTTCAGCGCCTTCCATGTCTCCATGTTCTTCAGTTGCAGCAGTTTCTGGGTGAGCAGGAGCTGAACCATGTTGGTTAGCCATAGCAGGAGCAACAAAAGCGATAAAAGCTAGTGAAGCGATAAGATTTTTCATTTGAATTCCTCCGTAATATAAAGCAGGTAATCTGCTCTATTTGTTGTAAATAGAAGTGTGATCTTGTGCTAGAAATTGCGCAATTAAAAAATCTTTAATCTAGCCCAGAGGACTCAGTTAAACGCCAGAACAGATATTAATTTTTTTTAATCTCAAATTATTACAAATTAGCAAAGGGGGGTTCAGTAAGACGTCGTTTTAAAATTTTACCGCTGTCCCCTTTAGGAAGCTCGGTAACAAAGCTAAAATACTTAGGAACTTTAAATTTAGCTAAATTTTTTAAGCAATGCTCTGTTAGTTCATCGGGGCTTAAGTCCGAACTCTCTGCAACAACAAAAGCTTTTCCAACCTCGCCCCACTTACTGTCTGGTACTCCGATAACGGCAGCTTCACGAACCTTAGGTAGACTGCGCAAAATCTTTTCAACCTCGACAGGGTAAACATTTTCGCCGCCACTTATAAACATATCTTTTTTTCGTCCTACGACATAAAAATAAGAGTCTTCATCTATTCGTACAAGATCTCCGGTATGTAGCCAGCCATCTTTAATCGTTTCTTCTGTAGCTTTTAAATTATTCCAGTAGCCACTCATGCACATTGGGCCTCGTAGGCAAAGCTCTCCAACTTCTCCTTGCGAAACAATATGCCCGTTATCATCAACCACTTTCGTGTCGACATAAAAGTTAGCAAAACCAATAGAGCCCATTTTTTTGATGGAGTCTTCTTCGTTAAGAGAAAAAACATTGGGACCAAATTCGGTGAGGCCATAACCCTGACGAATAGGAATATTTTTTTCACTCCATACGCGTATGAGTTCAAGTGGCATAGGCTCTCCGCCAACAATGGCATAGCGAATGCTTTTTAAAGAAAGCTCTTTAAAATATTTTGATCTGGCCATCATATCCATAGTTGTAGGTACGCCAAATAAAATGCTGGCCTTTTCTTTTTCGCTGACAAGCAAAATTTGATCCGCATCAAACTTACGCATGAAAATAACTTTTGCACCTCGATGCCAAAAAGGTGTTGTGAGAACATTCCAAGCACCTGTATGAAAAAACGGCAGAAAAATAACTGTGGTATCGTTTTGACAAAGGTTTAAGCGCAGACCTGTATTGATTGAGTTCCAATAAATCATTTCGTGACTGATCATGGCTCCTTTAGGAGAGCCGGTCGTGCCTGAAGTATAAAGAATCATGCAGACTGTTTTACTGTCTTCGGGCATTTCTATGTGATTTTCGAACTTATAGGTCTCAAGTGCTTGGGCAAAACTATTTTTACCTGAGAGAAGGGCGCAGGCGGAGCTTGAAAAAAGGTCCTTAAGAAGCTCTGAGTACTCTTCTTGGTGAACAACAAGTTTGGGAGCAGCGTCTTTGAGAATGTACTCAACCTCTCTAGAAGTGAGGCGATGGTTAATGGGGACGAGTATGGCTCCTAAGCGAAGTACGGAAAAAAATAAAAAGACATAACTGATTTCATTTGTTGCTAGAACAGCAACGCGATCTCCAGCTTTAATTTGATATTTATCTTGTAACCATTTTGCGCCAATTTGCGAAAGCTCATAGGTTTCTTCATAAGAATAGCCACGCTCAGTTTCAGCCTCTTGAACAGCAATATTTTTTGGTGAGTACTTGGCCCAGCGCTTAAGCCAATCTAGTTCGATTTGCATGAAAAAAGCTCCCTTATGTATCGTAGCCCCATTCTAAAGAAAGAGCCGCCATGGCCATGCCTCCTCCGGAGCCTAACATAAACACGAGATCACCTTTTTTTAACTTATGTTCACTCGCCGCATCTGCAATAGCCATTGGAATGGCAGCACTTCCAGTATAGCCAAAGCGATCCATGATATTGTGTGAGAGTGTGCGCGGGATTTCGAGTCGATCAAGGGCCTCATTGATACTATTGATGTTAATTTGAGTCATGAAGAAGTGAGATATTTGCTGAGGAGTTTTATCAATTCTTTTAAGTAAGTTTTTAGTCAATCGTGGCCAATGAATTCCATTTGTTTCAATTGGAATTTTTTTTGCAAAGTTAAGTAAATGATCTTTTTTATTTAGAACATCAACATTCATAGGCATATATGTTCCACCAGCATAAACACCCATATAGTCATGATATTGGCCATCTGTGTAGAGCTCTGAGGCAAGAACACCGGAGTCATTTTTTGAAGGCTGCATAATAACTGCGCCCGCCCCATCAGCAAACAGAGTGGCAATACGGTAGTCATCATAATTAATATATTTACTCATACCATAAGCGCCCACAACGAGAACATTTTGATAGCACTCATCACTAGCAATATATTTACTTGCAACATCCGCAGCGGCGACAAAGCCAGCGCAAGCTGCATTTAAATCAAAAGTTCCAGCTTTGCTGGCTCCTAATTTATATTGAACGACTGAAGCGGTGGATGGCGATAAATAATCAGGTGTATCAGTTGCAACAATAATTAAATCTAAATCTTGAGCTGTGATACCTGCATTTTTCATAGCTTGTTCGGCTGCAGGGATAATAAGATCAGAGGTGGCTTGGTTTTCGTTCATGTATCGACGTTCAAAAATATTTCGTTGTGTGCGCAAAAAAGTGTCCACGTCCTTTTTATAAAGATTATTAAAATAATCATTTTTTACGACGCGATCAGGTGCGTACATGCCGGTGCCGACAATCGTAGCTTTGCGCATAAATCCTCCTAATTAAAGTAAGAGCTTTTTTTGCAGACTGCCTATAGCTTTGGCAAAGAAAATCCACAAACAATTATATGCGCGCCACGCCAAATTATTGTAGTGCATAAACTCAAGTGGGGTTGACTAAGTTAGAAGCAACATGGGATAGCAGCAACCTATGAATACAAAATTTAATTTTCAAAACAAATCAGTTATTGTAACCGGTGGCGCTCAAGGTATTGGCCTTGAGATCACTAAGAAATTTTTAACAGCTGGGGCTCAGGTTTCTATCTGGGATTACTCAAATGAAGCTCTTGAGGCAGCAGCCAAAGAGATGAGTAATTTTAAGGCACAGCTTCATACAGTACAGGTGGATGTAACTAAGCGTGAATCTTGTGCAGAGGCTGCCGGAAAACTTCCGATACCTGTGGATATCTTAGTGAATAACGCGGGAATTACCCGTGATAAGTCATTTGCTAAAATGTCGGGCGAAGAGTTTGATGTAGTTATCAGCACAAACTTGACGGGCCTATTTAATGTTACAAAAAATATCTTTGATAAATTTAACCCGGACAGCAAACAGCGAAGAATTATAAATATCTCTAGTGTTGTAGGTCTTTATGGCAACTTTGGACAGACCAACTATTCAGCTGCAAAAGCCGGTGTGATTGGCATGACTAAAACATGGGCCAAAGAATTTGGTCGCAAAGGCTTTACAGTAAATGCTGTTGCTCCAGGGTTTATTTTAACTAGTATGACTCGAGCAATGCCAGAAGATGTTCTCACTCAGATGGCAGCGCGTGTTCCGGTGAATCGTCTTGGAGAAACTCAAGATATTGCTAACGCCGTTTTATTCTTATCTTCTGAAGAGGCCGCCTATATTAATGGCGCTGTAATTAGTGTCGATGGTGGAATTGTTCTTTAAAAAATAATTATTAAGCAGGAGGGGTCCATGCGGTTGATCGCAAAGTTGGTATTGATTTTTAGTTGTTGTGTCACGAGCCTTTCTTTTGCTTCTTATGAAGGTTTTATTGAAGCTAATAATGGAACAACTCTTTATGTTAATTACGTATCGGCACAACCGGGACAACCAACAGTTGTTCTAATTAACGGCTTAACTTATAGTTCTCGACAGTGGGACGCTTTCGCACAGGCTTTAGTCGAAAAGGGCGTTGGTGTTTTACGCTACGACTTACAAGGCCAAGGACAAACACTCTTGCGATCTGGCCCGATTCTAGATGTCTTGCCACTTCAGCTTCAAGTTGAAGATAGTTTTGCACTATTAGAGGCTTTACAAATTGAGAAGCCCTATAACCTTTTAGGTCTATCTTATGGTGGAGCGGTTGCCATGCAGATGGCAGCACAAAACCCACAAGACGTGGCCAAGGTGATTTTGCAAGCTCCTTTTATCGCGCCATTAGAGTCTCAAGATCAATGGATTAAAAGCCAAATTTGGTATACTCGTAAGGCATTTCCTTATAATACAATGACGGACGATGAGCTTTATGATTACTTTTTAAGACAGGTTGTCTATAGTCTTTACCCTAGTGCAGAGCCCATTGTTTTAGAAAATCCTTATAAACTTGAAGCTGTATATCGAATGGTTCAAGGAGCTAGAAAATTCTTAGCTTCAGAAATTGTACATGCCTTGCCAAGGGGTAGTGTGCACTTAATGGTGGCCTTAGAGGATCAGTATATGCCACCAGAAAAGTATGAAGAGCTGTGGTCACAGATTCCACAAGAGGCGAAAGCTTCAAGAATTTTAATATCTCAAACAGAACATAAAATGCCTGAAGCCATTCCCAATTTTTCTGCGGCCTGGGTTTATGAAATACTCAGTGAAAACAAACTGCTAACTCATGGCGCCAGTTTTAATGGTTCTCCTTCAGAAGGAAAAGCCGAAGGCGATTCTGGGGTGATTTATTTACCTACAGGACTCTAAACCTAATATATCTCAGCCTGTTTTTATTAACTATGAGGTCCATGATAATATCTTGCCTGAGGATACTCTATTTATTCACGGCAACATTGCATCAAATGCTTGGTGGTACTCAAGTCTAGAGTATTGGCGGAAAAAAAATCGAAATAACACCGGAAAAATGATTTTAGCTGAATGGCGTGGTTGTGGGCAGAGCTCGGTGCCGTCTTCTAAGGCTGAAGTTAATATGCATACTTTTGCCAATGATTATATAAAGTTAATAGAAGAGCTAAATTTAAAAAAAATCAATGTTGTTGGCCACTCCACGGGAGGACTGATTGCAGCCTTGGCAATGGCTCAGCGGCCAGATTTGTTTTCTAAGGCGGTGTTGTTGGACCCTGTTGGATTAAAGGGGATCCACTTTGAGCCTTCAATGAGCTCTACTTTTGAAGCTATGAAGACCGATCGGAACTTAGTTGCGCAGGTGCTTCACGCAACAATTTATCAAAACGATATTAATAATTTATTTTTTCAATCAGTTTTAGTTGAAGATGCGCAAAAAGCCGTAAACCATCTGAGTACTTGGGTTTTAGAGGCCTTAACTGGCATTGATGTACGAGGCGAAATAGCACAAATTAATTTGCCCACTTTAGTTTTACACGGGGAATTTGATCAACTTTTGCCCGTGGAAGATTCGAACGTGTTGGCCAAAACTCTTAGAAATGGGCAGTTTCATATACTCAAAGACTGTGGTCATTGCGCAAATATAGAAAATGTAGAAAGATTCTGCCAAACAACCGAAGCCTTTTTATTTAACTAAAAATTGCACAGCGCGTTTAGTCAAAAATGTGCTTGTTGCCGCCCTATATTTTTTAAGATATTTTAAACATTCAAAATAATTGTTGAAATTAGACAAAACTCGAAGGGCTAAAGACCTTATGTCGAACTCGAATCCTACACAAGACAATCATAATCGTGGTGGCATGCTTGCATTTATGTTTTCCATGGTTTTTGTATTTTGCTTTTTCATTTATATAGTTGTTATTCATCCTGGAGTTGATCTGGGGGAAAATGTGAGTGACCCAGAGCCTCAAACAGCTGCGGCTGCTGCTGGTCCGGCGTTTGATCCTTCCTCAGTTGCTGAGCCTTGGGTCTCCTCTCCAGAGATGATCACTTATGGACAAAAACTTTATTCTGCTAACTGCACTCTTTGTCATGGTCCTAAAGGAATGGGTGATGGACCTGGCGGAGCGGGTTTAAATCCTAAGCCAAGAAACTTGGTAGAAGGTAAGTGGACTCAAGGTGGGGGTGAAATATCTCACTTCAAGGTATTAACTGATGGTATTAAAGGGAGCTCGATGGCTCCTTATGGTAGCCTTCCTGTTCATGATCGATGGGCTCTGGTACATTTTATTGAGTCGATCACACAAAATAAATCTAAAGATACAGCAGAAGAATTAAAACAATTTGGTGCAACAGCAAAGTAGTAGGCAGCAATGAAAGCAAGCAAGCTGAGTAATTTAAATCAAAAAAAGGGCCTTAAAGCTATGGCCTTAGCTTTGATTTGTTATGTAGGTTTCTCTGCTCAGCTTTTTGCTTATGATGGCAAACCTCAGCCAAAAGTTTCGACTGAGCAAATCCCAGAGCTTAAAGATGTAGGTATCACTGAGCATCTTGGGGCCCAGTTAGACTTAAGTTTGCCTCTCTATAATGAGGCTGGCGAAGCAGTGACTTTGGGCACATATATAACGGGACAAAAACCAGTTATTTTAAGTCCGATTTATTACTCATGCCCAGGTCTTTGCAATTATCATTTAAACGGTTTGATTGATGGTTTAAAAGAAATGGATTGGTCTGTTGGGCAAAAGTTTGATGTTATAGCTCTCAGTTTTGATAGCAAAGAAAAGCCCGAGCTTGCAGCAGCTAAAAAGAAAACCTATATGCAACTTTATGAGCGCCCAGGGACTGCCGGCGGCTTTCACTTTTTAACCGGCAGTGAAGAGACAATTAAAAAAATAACATCGAGCGTGGGTTTTAAATATAAATGGGTCGAAGAGCAAAATGAATGGGCTCATGCATCTGCTGCAATTATTGTAACTCCAGATGGTCAGATATCACGGTATTTACCTGGTGTTGTATTTGAACCGCAAACAGTAAAGTTAGCTTTAACTGAGGCCGGGCGCGGAAAAATAGGCAATATAATAGACAACTTAGTACTCTATTGTTTTCACTATGATCCTAAGCAAAGTAAATATGCTCTTTATGCTATTAATATTATGAAGCTGGGCGCAGCTCTAACCATTTTAATTTTAGCACTTATATTAATCCCATTTTGGCGGCGCTCGCGCACTGAGCGCAAGGCCCTTATCAGGAGTGAATTGTAATGTTTTGGTCGACAGTTGCACGAGCTCAAAGTTTTATGCCGACACAAGCTACAGAAATCGCAAAGCATGTCGATAGTCTGTATGCCTTTTTATTAATATCCAGTTTTATTGCTTGTGCAATTTTGATTGGTGGCATGATTTACTTTGTATACAGATACCGCCGTCAAACAGATCATGATAAGACGGCCTACATTACTCACAATACTTTTTTAGAGTTTTTATGGAGCTTTATTCCACTAGTTATATTCCTTGCTGTTTTTGCTTGGGGCTGGATTATATTTCATGAAATGAGAACTCCACCTGAGGGTGCGAGAGAAATCAATGTACATGCAAAGCAGTGGAGCTGGGAGTTTGAATACAAAAGTGGTCTAAAAACCTACAATGAGCTTATCGTTCCAGTGAATACTCCAATTAAATTAATCATGTCGTCTGAAGACGTTTTGCACAGCTTTTATGTGCCGAGCTTTCGTATTAAACAAGACGTTGTCCCTGGCAGATATACGCAACTTTGGTTTAATTCAGAGAAGCTTGGGGACTTTCATGTATTTTGTGCTGAGTACTGCGGTCTTTCGCACTCAAATATGTTAGCTAAAATTAAAGTTGTACCAAAAGATGAATACGAAAAATGGCTAACCGAGAGTTACGAAGAGGGTGAGCTTACAATCGCTCAAAAAGGAGCTAAGCTTTACAAAGCTAAGGCCTGTGTTGGTTGTCACTCAACAGATGGAAAAGTGGTTATAGGTCCAACTTTTAAAGGAGCCATGGGGAGCGAAAAAGAAATGGACGATGGATCAAAAGTAGTTGTTGATGAAAACTACCTTCGTGAATCTATATTACAGCCGACTGCTAAAACAGTTAAAGGATTTCCAAAAGGCGCGATGCCTTCTTTTCAAGGACAATTGAGTGAAGAAGAGTTAAGTGCGTTGATTGAATTTATTAAGGAGCAAAAATAATGGCAACCGCAACACATGACAGCGGCAAAAATTATCTTAATGAATCTGCGGGCCTCTGGTCGTGGTTAACAACATTAGATCATAAACGTATTGGTATTATGTACTTTATTACGATTATGGCTTTCTTTCTAATTGGTGGTGTATTTGCCCTGCTGATTCGACTAGAACTTTTCAACCCAGGACGCACTCTTTTTGATGCTGACACTTACAATCAGGTCATGACCTATCATGGTGCGATCATGGTGTTCATGGTGATTGTTCCTGGCATTCCTGCAATTTTAGGTAACTTCTTTATGCCAATTCATATTGGTGCAAAGGATGTGGCTTTTCCAAGATTAAACTTAGCAAGTTGGTACTGTTTAATGGCCGGAGCTGCACTGGCTTTTGGAACCCTCTTTTTTAATAAAGTAGATACTGGGTGGACCTTTTACACTCCTTACAGCATCAAAACAGCAACTTCCACAGTGATGATGGCCCTTGCGGTGTTTGTAATGGGGTTTTCTTCGATATTAACAGGTCTTAATTTTGTAGTAACAGTACATAAGCTTCGTTGTCCGGGAATGACAATGACTCGTATTCCACTCTTTGTTTGGGCCATTTACTCAACTGCAATTATTCAGGTTCTTGCAACGCCAGTATTGGCCATAACAGTTTTATTATTGGTGATGGAGAAAGTGTTTGGCATCGGGGTTTTTGATGCAAGCTTGGGTGGAGATCCAGTTTTGTTTCAACACTTCTTTTGGTTTTACTCACATCCAGCGGTTTACATCATGATTTTGCCAGCCATGGGTATTATCAGTGAGCTCATCACAGCATTTTCAAGAAAAACAATCTTTGGTTACACGGCTATTGCACTTTCAAGTTTAGGCATTGCTGCTGTGAGCTTCTTTGTTTGGGGTCACCATATGTTTGTGAGTGGTCAGTCTGAACTTGCTGGAGTGATTTTCTCATTTTTAACTATGCTTGTTGGTGTGCCAACAGCGATTAAAATGTTTAATTGGATTGCAACTCTTTATAAAGGTTCAATTCAAATGCAGTCACCCATGCTTTACGCACTAGGCTTTTTGTTTTTATTTGCCATTGGTGGAGTGACGGGCATTATGCTTGCAACCATGTCTACAGACGTGCACTTTCATGACACTTACTTTGTGGTAGCTCATTTCCACTATGTTATGGTGGGTGGAACTTTAATGGCAATTATGGGCGGACTTTATTATTGGTTCCCTAAAATGTTTGGTAAAATGTACTCAGAGTCCATGGCGAGACTCTCTTTTGTATTTATTTTTATAGGCTTTAACGTCACGTTTTTCCCACAGTTTGTTTTAGGTGCCATGGGAATGCCGCGCAGGTATTACGATTATATTCCCGCGTATCACTCATTAAACCAGATTTCAACAGTGGGCTCTTGGCTTATTGCTATAGGTTTTATTATCTCTTTAATCTCAGTCATTCAGGCGTTACGAAACGGTAAATCAGCTCCTGCAAATCCGTGGGGTGCTAAAACTCTTGAATGGACTATCCCATCTCCACCACCACATCATAATTTTGATGTCGAACCAGTTGTTACAGCGGGGCCTTATGAGTACAGATAATGTCATGCACAAAACAGGTCATCATGTAGCTCACCATTTTAAAAATGCTGAGCACCAGTATGAAACCGGCAAACAAGGTATTTGGGTCTTTATGGTGACCGAAATTCTAATGTTTGGTGGACTCTTTGTTGGTTATGCTCTCTTTCATAAAATGTACCCCGAAATGTTTAGTGAAGGGGCCTCACATCTTGATTGGCGCTTAGGATTTATTAACACGCTTGTGCTTATTTTTAGCTCATTTACTATGGCTATGGGGATCTACTATTGTCAGAAAAACAATAAGAGTAAGGCAGCCCTATCCTTAGCAGCTACAATTCTTTGTGGTGCTATCTTTATGGTGATTAAGTACATTGAGTACTCTCATAAAATTCATGATGGTCTTTTGCCGGGCGCTTTATTTAGTAATGGTGAAGCAGAACATGCCAACTTAGCCCTCTACTTTTCTTTTTATTTTTGTATGACAGGTCTTCATGGACTGCATGTATTGATTGGAATGGGTTTAATTACCTGGCTTTTAATTCGCACGATTCGTGGTGATTTTGGCCCTGATTACTTTACTCCGGTTGAGGGAGTTGGAATATTTTGGCATATCGTCGATTTAATTTGGATTTACCTGTTCCCCATCCTTTACTTGGTTGGTTAGGAGAAATAAAAATGGCAGATCATTCACATGCAGAGTCTAGACATCATGTAGTTCCCGCTAAAGTATTTTTTAACGTTTTTGTTGCTCTTGTGGTTCTTACGGTTTTAACAGTTGTTTTTCATGAAATGCATTTAGGCGCTTTTGCAGCACCTGTGGCTTTTTTAATTGCAACTGCTAAAGCCACCCTGGTTCTTATGTACTTCATGCATTTAAAATACGATAACATGACAAACAGAGTGATCTTCTTATCTGGCTTTTTCTTTTTAGCTCTACTGTTCTTTTTCTGTTTTATCGATATTTTCTTCCGCATCCCAGTTGTTGAGACATTGTGAGTAGGTTTAATGCTAAAAATTTATGCTGAACTCACTAAATTCGGCATTGTCATATTTGTTCTTCTAACAGGTTTAGCTGGATATGCACTTAGTTATACAGTTGAATCTCAGTTTAATCTGCAGCATTTACTTACTCTTATTGGCGGCCTTTATTTTTTAAGTTCCGGTAGCTTAGCACTCAATCAAGTTCAAGAGATAAAACTTGATGCCAAGATGCCAAGAACATCAAAGCGTCCATTGCCCTCTGGTAAAATTAAGCCCTTAGCTGCAGCTTTGCTTGCTGTTTTTTTTCTATTTGCGGGCTCTGAATTACTTTTTCAAACCTCACCACTTGCAGGATGGTTAGGACTTCTAACAGTGGGACTTTATAATGGGCTTTACACTTATTGGTGGAAGCCAAAAATGGTTTTTGGAGCCATTCCGGGTGCCGTACCCGGAACTTTACCAGTAACAATTGGTTTTGCTGCTAACTCAGATAATATTTTTTCTGCCGACTCGGTGTATTTATTTATGATTTTATTTTTGTGGCAGATGCCTCACTTTTGGGCTTTAGCAATCCGCTTTAAAGAAGATTAC